>DATCYI010000147.1:0-3879 GCA_036570385.1 Acidimicrobiales bacterium
ACGACGCCCGCTACGTGAGGCGAGACGACGAGGGGAAGTTCACGGAGGACCAGGTGGATGTGGGGCGCAGCTCTGCAGCCGACCAGCGTCGTGACGCCGAGAACGACACCAAGCCCGGCCAGGGCGACAAGGGCGATCGCAAGAGCTGAGGAGAGCACGGGCATGGCGCGATCGGTGTGGACGGGTTCGATCAGCTTCGGGCTGGTGAACGTGCCGGTGAAGGCGTACACCGCCGTCCGCGACCACGACGTGCACTTCAACCAGCTCGAGAAGGGCACCGGCGCCCGCATCAGGTACGAGAAGGTCTCGGCCAAGTCCGGCAAGGAGGTCGAGGCCGACGACATCGAGCTCGGCTACGAGGTGAGCGACGGCCGCTACGTCACCTTCGAGCGATCGGAGCTCGACGAGCTCCAGCCGGAGAGCACCCGAGCCATCGAGGTCAGCGACTTCGTCGCCCTGGCCGAGGTCGACCCGATCTACTACGAGCGCACCTACTGGCTCGCCCCGGCCGACGACGACGCCAAGAAGGCGTACTCGTTGCTGCTCGCCGCCATGGAGGACCGCGAGCGGGTCGGCATCGGCACGGTCGTGATGCGCAACAAGCAGTACCTCACGGCCATCCGCCCGCTCGACGGGGCGCTGGCGATGTCGACCATGCGCTTCGCTGACGAGGTCGTGCCCCGCAAGGACATCGACGAGATCCCGAACCGGCGGACCAAGCCCGACGCCAAGTCGCTGAAGCTGGCCACCCAGATCGTCGACTCGCTGGCCGCTGACTGGAAGCCTGAGCAGTACGAGGACACCTACGCCACCGAGCTGAAGAAGCGGATCAAGGCGAAGGACGAGGGCAAGGAGGTGACCGTCGAGGCGGCGCCGGCCGAGCGGGCCAAGGTCGTGGACCTCATGGCCGCGCTCGAGGCGAGCGTCGACGCCGCCAAGTCGGCGAAGGGCCGCAAGGGCGTCGCCAAGGCGATGCGCAAGGCCGCCGACGACGCCCGCGAGGCCGCCAAGGCGGCCGACGAGAAGGACGACGACAAGAACGAGAAGGGCAAGCGGAAGAAGAGCGCCTGAGGGCGCCCCTCGGTCACCGGAAGGCCGGCATGACCTCCTCGGCGATCCAGTGCATGCCCTCGAGGTGCTCCGACAGCGACCGCGCCCGAGGCATGGGCAGCACCGTGCGGGTGACCCCGATCTCCTCGAGCCGCCGGACCGCGTCGATCATCGCCTGGGTGCCCTTCGGGAGCGTCGCCCGCCCGGAGCCGTCCTCCAGCGGACGGTGCTCCTCGTCGACCTGAGGTGACGCGACCGGCATCACGATGTCGAAGGGTCGCGTCCTGCCCTCCAGCTCGGGTTGCGAGCGGACGTAGTCGATGCAGCCGGCCAGCTCGTCGACCGTGATCAGCCAGGGGAACCACCCGTCGTGACGGGCGGCGCGGCGCATGGCCGCCTTGGAGTTGCCCCCGACGATGATCGGCGGGTGCGGTTGCTGCACTGGCTTCGGCTCGAAGGCGATGTCGTCGAAGCGGACGTGCTTGCCGTGGAAGCTCGGCCGGTCGTTGGTCCACAGCTCGATCATCGCGGCGAGGTGCTCGTCGGCGACCTGGCCCCGCTGCGCGTACGGGACCCCGAGCACCTCGAACTCGTGCTCCGCGTGCCCCACGCCGATAGAGAGCCGCAGTCGACCGCCCGAGAGCAGGTCGAGCGTGGACACCGCCTTCGCCATGACGACCGGGTGGTGGTACGGCACGACGATCACGCTTGAGTCGACGATGAGCCGAGTGGTGGCTCCGGCGACGAAGGCCATCGCCGTCATGGCGTGCGACCAGAACGACCCCATGAGCTCGACCATCTCGGTCGGCACGACTATGTGCTCCGGGATCGAGATCGAGTCGAAGCCGAGATCGTCGGCAGCGCGCGCGATCGCCTGGAAGTCGGTGGTGCTCATCGTGGACTCCCACGGCTGAGCCACCGGTGGGTAGAGGTTCACGCCGGGCAGGCCGGTGCCGAAGGTGATCCTGGCCATCAGCGCGCTCTCGCTGCGTGGGACGCTCCGCCGATCATCGCCGCACAGTAGGGGCGTCGCTCGACCTGTGCTGAGGCGTCACGGCTTGAGGGGTCTCGGACGTCGCAGGTCCCGGATGGCCTCGACCAGGCGCTGGTGATCGGCGGCCCGCTCCTCGCGGATGGTCGCGATGAGCTCGGCGTGCTCCTGGCGGCGCACGCCCTCTTGAGCGCGGATCTCGCGAAGAAGCACGGCCAACCAGTGCGTGAAGTAGGCGAGGCCGCCGAGGGTGGCCAGCGCCACGCCGAGCAGACCGCCGGAGATCAGGTACGGGATCTGCTTCACCACGAGGATCGAGTGCGACGCCCCGAGCCACCCCAGGATGATCGCCACCAGGCCGGCGGTCGTCAGCGCCCCGGCGACGCCGACCAGGAAGCGCTCGTTGAGCAGGATCGACGGCGCGCCGGTGCGACCGGTCAGCGTCGCAGCACCGGCCTCGAGGCGCTCCTCCCGCTCAGCTGCGGGCACGCCGCCACCGAGCAGATCGGCAGGGTTCTCGGCGATCGTCATCTTCCCTCCCGGGGACAGGCGCTGCTCGCGCCGGCAGCGGTCATCAGTGCAGCGGCCTTGGAGAGCTGGCCGCCGACGAGTGGTTGGGCCAGCAGAGCGAGCACGGCCAGCACGCCGATGCCCGTGGCCAGGTCGGCGCTCGGCTCGGTGCTGATCGGAGCGGCGCCGACCGCTTCTGAGGGCGGTGCCGACGAGGGAGCGGCCGGTGCGGGCAGGGCCAGGGTGCCGCTGGGGGACGCAGGCCGGTTCGGTGCGACAGACGGCGCCGGGCCCGCGGGCGCGGTGACCTCCCGGCGCTGTGCCGCCGGTCGGGCGCTGACCTCCACAGACCCACCTCCGACCTGCAACGAGACCAGGTGCCGGGCGCGGGCCACAGCCAGCACGTCGTCGACGCCGGGGGCACCGGGGAACAGCGGGGGGATCGGCGGCAGCAGGTCGACCAGCCCCAGGACGTCGTCGAGCACGGGGAACGTGCGGTCGGAGAGCTCGAAGTCGATCCGCAGACCTGCTGACGCGAGCTGCCCTGCGGTGTCGGAGGCCTGCTCCATCGGGGCCGCGACCGTGATGTCGATGCCCAGCGCCTCCACGGCGTCGTCGAGGGCCGCGGCCGGCGGCGATGCGTCCCCGCCTGCCTCCTCGGCGACGTGGATCCCCTCGGCGTCGATCGTGATCGCCTGGCCGAGCAGCTCTGCGCCGGTCACCACCGTGCCGCCGCTGAGCGTGGTGGTCGCTCCGTCGGTGGTGGCGGTGAGATCGGTCACCACCGACTCGATCTTCACCAGACCGGCGAGGTCGAGGCCGCTCAGCTCGCTGCGCGCGTGGACCGTGACGGTGGAGCCGTCGAAGGTGGTCGTAGCGGTCGATGCCAGCGTCCCGGCGGTGAGCACGGCTGGCGCGCTGAGGTTGGGCATAGTGGCCGTGGCGCGTGAACCCTTGTCGTCAGCGGAGACCTTCGTGTCGATCCCAGGCGCCGGCGACAGCTCGTCGGAGGGCGCACCGACGCCGTTCCGGGCGGTGATGCGGAAGGGGTAGGCGGGCAGGGTGCCTGGTTCGGAGCCCGCCTGCTGGAGCAGGGCATCGGGGTTGGCGAGGAGGTCGCCGGGGTCGGCCGCTGCGGCCCGGGCGAAGGTCGAGGGGCCGCTGGCGATGGTGGCGAGCGCGTCCGGCGCACCGAGATCGACCGGCGGTCCGAGCGGCAGCAGCCCGGCAGGGTTGTAGAAGACGTGGACGCCGGTCGCCGCGGCCTTGCCCTCGTAGCCGCCGAGGGTCGGGCTCGGCGCGGCCTGCCCCTCAGCTGCGCCGGGGTG
>DATCYI010000148.1:0-10746 GCA_036570385.1 Acidimicrobiales bacterium
ATGCGACCTTCTCGTCGGCACCCCCGCCGGCGGGCCCGCTCGAGGGGCGGATGGTCAGCACACCGGTGCCGAGCGCACCCACGAACGGGGCGTGCCCGGGCAGGAACGCGATGTCACCGCCGCCCAGGGTGCGGGCGATGACCATCTCGGCCGGGCCGGACCACAGGATGCGCTCGGGCGAGACCAGCTCGACCTGCATCGGCATCCCGATCACGCCCCGCCGGTGGACTTGCGGAGCTGCTCGGCCTTGCGGCGGGCGTTGTCGGCGCCGCCGACGTTGAGGAAGGCCTGCTCGGGCAGGTCGTCCAGCTCGCCGTTGATCAGCTGCTCGAAGGAGTCGACGGTCTCCTCGGCCGGCGTGAACACGCCGGGGAGGCTGGTGAAGACCTCGGCCACGAACATCGGCTGGGACAGGAACCGCTGGATCTTGCGGGCCCGGGCCACGAGGATCTTGTCCTCCTCCGAGAGCTCGTCGAGGCCGAGGATGGCGATGATGTCCTGCAGCTCCCGGTAGCGCTGGAGGATCTCCTGCACCCGGGTGGCCACGGCGTAGTGCCGGTCGCCCACGACCTCGGGCGACAGGATCGACGAGGTGGAGGCGATCGGGTCCACGGCCGGGTAGATGCCCAGGGCGGCGATGTCGCGGGACAGCTCGGTGGTGGCGTCGAGGTGCGTGAACGTGGTGAACGGCGCCGGGTCGGTGTAGTCGTCGGCGGGCACGTACACGGCCTGCAGCGACGTGATCGACCGGCCTCGGGTGGAGGTGATCCGCTCCTGGAGCACGCCCATCTCGTCAGCGAGGGTGGGCTGGTAGCCCACGGCCGACGGCATGCGACCGAGGAGGGTGGACACCTCGGAGCCGGCCTGCACGAAGCGGAAGATGTTGTCGATGAACAGCAGGACGTCCTGGTTGCGGACGTCGCGGAAGTACTCGGCGATGGTGAGAGCGGAGAGCGCCACCCGGAGGCGGACGCCCGGCGGCTCGTCCATCTGGCCGAACACGAGCGCGGCCTTGTCGAGAACTGTGGTGTTCTCGTCGATGCGGGTCTCGCCCATCTCGAGGAACAGGTCGGTGCCCTCACGGGTGCGCTCACCCACGCCGGCGAACACCGAGACGCCACCGAACTGGCTGGCAACGCGGTTGATCATCTCGGTGATGAGCACCGTCTTGCCCACGCCGGCGCCACCGAACAGGCCGATCTTGCCGCCCTGGAGGTAGGGGGTGAGCAGGTCGATGACCTTGATGCCCGTGGGGAACACGATCTTCTGCGGCTCGAGGCTGTCGAAGTCGGGAGCCTCGCGGTGGATCTCCCAGTGATCATCGATCTTCGAGGCGTCGAGCTCCGGCACGTCGAGGGGCTGACCGATCACGTTGATCACGTGGCCGAGCACGGCGTCGCCGACCGGCATCGACAGGCCGGCACCGGTGTTGCGCACGATCGTGCCGCGGATGAGGCCGTCGGTGGGCCGCAGGCAGATGGCCCGGACGCGGGAGTCGCCGATCTGCTGCGCCACCTCGGCGCGCACCTCTTGGGGCTGACCGTCGATGACGATCTCGAAGGACAGAGCGGTGTTGATCGCGGGCACGGCGTCGGGCGGGAACTCGACATCGACCACCGGGCCGGCGATGGCCACGACGCGGCCGTCCTTCAAGGTGGGGGTGCTCTCGGTCACGGTCATGTCAGATCTCCAGGATCAAAGGGTGGTCGTGCTACTGGCGGTCGCCGGGGCCGCCATGGCTGCCGGCGAGGTCGAATACGTTCAAAGCGTTGTCGGCCAGGAGGTCGGAGTCGGACGACTGGCCGGAGCGGAGCGCCTCGGCGCCACCGACGATCTCCATGATCTCGGTGGTGATGGAGTCCTGCCGGGCCCGGTTCATGACCCGGCTGAGCTTGGTGATCAGCTCATCGGCGTTGTCGGTGGCCGACTTCATGGCCCGCTGGCGCGAGGCGTGCTCGCTGGCCGCTGCGTCGAGCATCGCCGCGAAGAGGCGGGCCTCGACGTAGCGCGGGAGCAGGCGGCTGAGGATCTCGCCGGGTCCGGGCTCGAACTCGTAGTCGGCCGTGGCGCCGGTGCCGGCGGCTTCGGCGCCTACGCCCGTCAGCGGCATGAACTGACGCACGGTCGACTTCTGCGTGCCCATGGAGACGAAGCGGGTGTAGACGAGGACGACCTCTTGGACCTCGCCCGACTCGAACATGGCGCTGACCGTCTCGGCGACCTGACGGGCGTCCTCGTAGGACGGCGTGTCGCTCATGCCTGTGAACTCGGCATCGATGCGGTAGCCGCGGAAGCGGAAGTAGTTGACGCCCTTCTTGCCGCACACGACCAGGGAGTAGTCCTGGCCCTCGGTGCGACGAGCCTGCACCTCGCGCTCGGCGGCCCGGATCACGTTCGAGTTGTAGGCACCGGCCAGGCCGCGGTCGCCGGTGACGACGACGTAAGCGACCTTGCGCACGGTCTCGGCCGGACGCAGCAGCGGGTGGTCGACCACGCCGCCGGCCTCGGCCATGTGCTGGATCACCGATGTGATCTGCTCGCTGTAGGGGCGTGCCGCCTGGACCCGCTGCTGGGCCTTGGCCACGCGGGTGGCGGCGATGAGCTCCATGGCGCGCGTGATCTTCTTGGTCGACTGCACCGACTTGATGCGTCGGCGCAGAACGCGCTCCTTGCCGCCAGCCACGTCAGACCGCCTCGTCGTCCCGGTTGATCTCCTCTTCCGGGAGGATGGCCTCCGCCCGGCCACCGGCGAGAGCACGCTCCGCGTCGGCCTGGGCCTCGGCGTCGGGCTCGTCGGCGCCAGCGCCGCCCGTGGGCTGGAACTGGTCGGCGAAGCCCTGGATGGCGGCCTCGAAGGCCGGGATGTCCTTGATGTCACCGGTGCTCACGATGCTGTCGAGCACGTCGCCGTGGCGAGCACGGAACCATTCGAGGAGCTCGGCCTCGAAGCGGGACACGTCTTCGACGGGGACCGGGTCGAGGTAGCCGTTGGTGGCGGCGTACAGCGACACGACCTGCTCCTGGACCGGCATCGGGCTGTTGAGCGGCTGCTTGAGCAGCTCGACGAACCGGTAGCCGCGGTCGAGGGCGGCCTGGGAGACCTTGTCGAGCTCGGAGCCGATGGAGGCGAACGCCTCGAGCTCACGGAACTGCGACAGGTCGCCCTTGAGCGTGCCGACGGCCTTCTTCATGGCCTTGATCTGGGCGGCGCTGCCCACGCGGGACACCGACTGACCGGTGTCGAACGCGGGGCGCACACCGGACTTGAACAGCTCGTCCTGGAGGAAGACCTGCCCGTCGGTGATCGAGATCACGTTGGTCGGGATGTAGGCCGAGATGTCGCCAGCCTTGGTCTCGATGATCGGCAGGGCGGTGAGCGAACCGGCGCCGTTGGCGTCGGAGAGCTTGGCGGCCCGCTCGAGGAGGCGGCTGTGCAGGTAGAAGACGTCGCCCGGGTAGGCCTCGCGGCCCGGCGGGCGGCGGAGGAGGAGCGACACCTGGCGGTAGGCCTCGGCCTGCTTCGACAGGTCGTCGTAGACGATCAGGCCGTGCTCGCCGCTCTCCATCCAGTGCTGGCCCATGGCGCAGCCGGCGTAGGGGGCGAGGTACTTGAACGGCGCCGGGTCGGACGCACCGGCCACGACGACGACCGTGTACTCGAGGGCGCCGTACTGCTCGAGGGTGGCGACGGTGTTGGCGACCGTCGACTCCTTCAGGCCGATGGCGACGTAGACGCACTTAACGCCCAGGCCGCGCTGGTTGATGATGGTGTCGATCGCGACGGTGGTCTTGCCCGTCTTGCGGTCGCCGATGATCAGCTCGCGCTGACCCCGACCGATCGGCGTCATCGAGTCGATGGCCTTGATGCCGGTCTGGAGCGGCTCGCCCACCGGCTGGCGGCCGATGATGCCGGGCGCCTGGATCTCCATGCGGCGGTCGTGGACGTTGGTGAGGGGGCCCTTGCCGTCGACGGGGTTGCCGAGCGCGTCCACCACGCGCCCGAGCAGTCCGTCACCAGCCGGCACCGAGAGGATCTGGCCGGTGGCCTTCACCGTGCTGCCCTCGCTGACCGCACCGGTGTCGCCGAGGACGACGGCGCCGATCGAGTCCTCGTCGAGGTTCAGGGCCAGGCCCCGAACGCCGCCTTCGAACTCGAGCAGCTCGTTCACACCGACGCCCGGGAGTCCCGAGACGGTGGCGATGCCATCGCCGACCTCGATGACCCGCCCGACCTGCGCGGCGTCCACGCTGGGCTTGAAGTCCTCGAGGTTCTTCTTCAGCGCTGCGGCGATGTCAGCGGTGTTGATGGTCAGCTCTGCCATCTTCGTCTCTTCCTTCTTGTTCTCTTGGGGCGTCAGAACGCGGTCTTCAGCTGCTCGAGCTTGGACTTGACCGAACCGTCGATCACGGTGTCGCCCACCTGGGCGACGAGGCCGCCGAGGATGGTGGGGTCGATCACGACCTTCACCTCGACCTGCTTGCCGGTCGCCTGGCCGAGTGCTTCGGCGAGGCGGGACTTCTGGTCGTCGGTGAGGGCGACGGCCGAGCGAACCTCGGCCACCTCCTTGTTGCCCTCGGCCGCGCTCATCTTCACCAGCCGGTCGATGATGGCCGGGAGGTCACGGGAGCGACCGGTGCCCACCACCATCGAAACGAGCGAGGTGGTGATGGGGTTGGCCCGACCGCCCAGCAGGTCTTCGACGATCTGCTGGCGCCGGCTCACGGGGAGCGCAGCATCGGTGAGGGTGGTGCGCAGCTCGTCGTTGCCCTCGAGCGTGCGAGCGAAGCGGAAGAGCTCGTCTTCCACCTCGGCCAGCCCGCCTTCTGAGCGGGCCACGCCGAACAGGGCCTCGGCATAGGCGAGCGTGCGGTCGTCGCTCATCGCTGGTTGGCCACCTGGTTGATGTAGTCCTCGATGAGCTGGACCTGCGTGGCCTGATCGAGGTTCTTCGACACGACGACCTCGGCAGCGCCGATGGCCAGCGAGGCGACCTCGCCACGGAGGTCGGCGATGGCCTGGGCCTTCGCAGCCTCTATGTCGGACGTCGCCTTGGAGCGGAGCTCGGCGAGCTCGCTCTGGAGGCGGCCCTCCTGGTCGCGCTTCAGTGCGTCGGCCGACTGGCGGGCCTCTTCGATGATCCGAGCCGACTCGTTCTTGGCGTCGGAGAGCTGGGCCCGGTAGTCGGCGAGGAGGCCGTCGGCCTCGGCCCGCTGGCTCTCGGCCGCGGAGAGGTCGGAGCGGATGCGCTCGGTGCGAGCGTCCATCGACTTCTTCATGGCGGGGTAGCCGAACTTCCAGACGAAGAAGAACACCACGGCGAACCCGAAGGTGCCCCAGATGATCTCGTTCGTCTCCGGGAGCAGCTGGTTCGGAGCGGCCTGGCAGTCGTCGACCGAGCCGCCCTCGGCGAGGATCTCGATGCAGTGCGCATCGAACTCCGAGCCGCCGGCGTCGAGGGCGTCCTGCTCGACCTCGTGCAACGGGTCGACGTGTTCCTCATCCTGGGCCGACGCCGGGGACGAGAACCCCAGCACGGCCAGGAAGGCGATGGCTGCTGCTGCGAGCAGCAGGCGGAGCTGCCGGGTCACTGGGCGAGGAAGAAGACGACGAAGCCGATGAGGGCGAGGGCCTCGACGAAGGCGATGCCGAGGAACATGGTGGTGCGCACCATGCCGGCGGCCTCGGGCTGGCGGGCCATGGCCTGGACGGACTGGCCGACGAGGTAGCCGATGCCGATGCCGGGGCCGATGGCGCCGAGACCGTAGGTCAGGGCGGCGAGGCCCTTGTTGTCGATGCCCGCAGCTGCGGCTTCCTGGGCCAACACGGAGAGGCTCATTGGTTGTGGTGCCTTTCTTGAGGGTCTTGCTTGGTGGAGAGGGTGGGAGAGGGTTCGGTTTGGATCAGTGCTCGTGGCTGATGGCGGCGCCGATGTAGACGCCGGCCAGCAGGGTGAACACGTAGGCCTGCAACACGCTGACGAGCAGCTCGAAGGCCGTGAAGGCCACGACGGCGAGGGCCGGCAGCGGCAGGATGACGAGGCCGGGGCCGAGGGCCCACAGAGCGCTCGAGAGCGTGGCGAAGGTGACGAGGAGGATGTGGCCAGCCAGCAGGTTGGCGAAGAGACGCACCGTGTGGCTGAAGGGCTGCACCAGGAACTTCGAGATGAACTCGATCGGCACCACGAGGAAGTGGAGGGCGAAGGGCAGGCCGGGGACGATCAGCGCGTGCTTGATGTAGCCGAACGGGCCGTGCTCCTTGACGCCCGAGCCGTGGTAGATCACGTAGGCGATGAGCGACAGGACCAGCGGCAGCGCGATGCGCGCCGTGGCGGGCATCTGGATCACCGGGACGATCTCGAAGATGTTGCAGAAGAAGATGAAGAAGAAGAACGAGATCAGCAGCGGGGTGTACTTGAGCCCCTTCGGACCGATCGTCTCCATCACGATGCCGTCCTCGACGAACTCGACGGCGACCTCGGCGAGGTTCTGAGCACCCGTGGGCACGAGCTGCTTCTTGTTGCCGAGGATGAAGATCATCATCGTGAGGATCGCCGCGATGAAGTAGATCAGGACGACCTTGTTGATGCCCCACGTGTCGTCGCCGACGAACTCGGGCCAGTTGACGACATGGCTCAGGGGCGGGAAATCGACTCCGAGGATCACCGGGGGCTCGTCTCCTTGGGGAGGGTTGGCTTGAGGTCGGGGTGGGCCAGGCTGATGGACACGAAGCGGAGCTCCCAGAACAGGAGCCCGAGGTGTGCGACCACCAGCGTGAGGCCGAGGGCAACGGGCTCGACCCAGCCGGCGTCGCGCACGAGGAGCACGGCGGCGGAAACGAGGGCGAGCCGGATGAGGAAGCCGAAGAGCGCAGCGCCCATCAGCGCGCCGTAGGAGATGCGGGCCGCGGTGGCGAGCATCCATGCGGCGAAGGCCAGGTTGGCCAGCACGATCGCCATGGCGTAGGCGGCCGAGGTGGCGCCGGCGGCGCCCCAGATGGCGGCGCAGACCGCGATGGCGACGGGAGCGAAGGCGAGAGCGCGCTTGGCGATGTCGAGGGCGAGCACGGGCTCAGGTGCCGGACCGAGGTCGCGGGTGACGAAGGTGGAGGTCATCCCGCCGCCTCGTCTGCCGGGCGGCCGGGAGCGGTGTCGCGCATCCAGGGCTTGCCCTGCTGCTCCACGGCCATCGCCTTGTCGTACCCGGTCACGAGCTTGGTGAAGATGCCGGCGATGCCGAACGCACCGAAGCCGATGGCCAGGAACGGATCGGTGCCGAACCAGCCGTCGAGCAGCCATCCGAAGCCGCCCATGACGAGCGGAGCGAGCACGAGCTCCATGCCGCGCGCCAAGCCGTCGCTGTAGCCCCGATTGAGCTGCTGCTTGGCTCGGACGTCGAACACCGGTGGTCAACCTCGGGGTTGGCAGCGCACGGCCCCGTTGCCGCGCTTGTGAAACTCTTCGCAAGATACGGGACCGAGTGAAGACGCCGCAAATGACGTCCCTTCTCCGACCGGGGGCCGACGTTAGCCAAGATTGCCGACCGACGTTCCCTACCGCTCAGCGGTCGACGTCCTTGGGGGTCCGGATGCCCGGGGCGAAGAGGGTGTAGAGCACGAGCGCGGCCGCCGCGATCCCTATCGGCACGTAGAGGTCGCCGCTGCCGCTCGTGTAGGTCGGGTACAGCGCCATCGCCGAGAGCAGCACCGTCCAGGTCCAGAGGATCAGCACGCTGCGGCGCTGGCCGTGACCCAGCCGCATGAGCCGGTGGTGCAGGTGGTCCTTGTCGGCCACGGTCACGCCGGCGCCTCGGCGCGCCCGCCGGACGATCGAGAACGCGGTGTCGATGATCGGCACGCCGAGGATCACCAGCGGGATGAACAGCGGGGCGAAGAAGAAGAACGTCTGACCGGAGAACGGCGTGTCGGTGTTGCCCCCGACCGCGATGGTCGCCGTGGCCATGAGCAGGCCGAGCAGGAGCGCGCCGGCGTCGCCCATGAAGATCTTGGCCGGGTGGAAGTTGTGCGGCAGGAAGCCGAGGCAGGCACCGAGCACCGCGGCCGCGACGACTGGCCCGGCGTTGTCGGGGCCGATCGCGCCGACGCTGTCGAGCCGCTCGCAGTAGAGGAGCAGCGCCGCCGCGCCGATGCCGACGATCCCGGCCGCCAAGCCGTCGAGGCCGTCGACGTAGTTGATGGCCGTCGACATGCCGATCACCCAGAGCACGGTGAGCAGCGCTGAGAGGTCGGGCGAGAGGTCGATGAGGCCGACGAAGGGGATGCGGAAGTAGAGGATGCTCACGCCGGCGATGGACAGCACGCTGCCGGCGAGCACGGTGCCGGCGATCTTGGCGGGCGGCGACACCTCGCGCAGGTCGTCGATCTGACCCACGCCGAAGATGAGCACGGCGCCGATCACCACACCGATGGGGACGCTGCTCGCCACGAACACCTCGGCGAAGCGCTCGACCTGCCACGCCGTGGCGAGCCCGGCCAGGAAGCCGACGAGGATCGCCGCGCCGCCGAGCAGAGCCGTGGGGCGCGTGTGCACCCGCCGCTCGTCGGGAGCCTGGACGGCTCCGACCTTGAACGACAGCCAGCGGAACAGCGGCGTGGCCAGCAGTGTGACGATCGCCGCCGCGGCGATCACGGGGAGGTGCTCCCCGAGGTAGTCACCCATCCAGCGATGGCATCACGGGTAAGGGGCGAACTTGGAGCAGAGCGCGACCACCTCGTCGCGCACGGCGGCCAGCTCGGCATCGTCGGTCCGCCCGACCAGGACGCGGTGGATCAGGTCGGCGATGGTGCCCATCTCCGCCTCGCCCATGCCCTGCGTGGTGACGGCCGGGGTACCGATGCGCAGACCCGAGGTGATGTAGGGCGGACGGGGATCGTCGGGCACCGTGTTCTCGTTGAGGCTGATGCCCGCGCGGTCGAGGGCCAGGCGCGCCTTCTTGCCGGAGAGCTCCTCGTCGAACGAGCGCAGGTCGACCAGCATGAGGTGGTTGTCGGTTCCGCCGGAGACCAGGCGGAGGCCGTGGCCGGCGAGACCCTCGGCCAGAGCGCTGGCGTTGCGCACGATCTGCGCGGCGTAGTCCTTGAACTCGGGGGCGGCGGCCTCGGCGAAGGCGAGGGCCTTCGCCGCGATCACGTGGTCGAGCGGCCCGCCCTGGAGCCCGGGGAACACCGACTTGTCGATCACCTCGGCCAGCTCCGCGGTGCACAGGATGGCGCCGCCGCGCGGACCGCGGAGCGTCTTGTGGGTGGTGAGCGTCATGATGTCGGCGCCGTGGGCCATCGGGTTCGGGTGCATGCCACCGGCGATCAGGCCGGCGATGTGGGCCGCATCGAACATGAACAGCGCGCCGACCTCGTCGGCGATCTCACGGAACGACGCCGGGTCGATGATCCGCGGGTACGCGGTGGCGCCCGTGACGATGATCTTCGGGCGGTGCTCGAGCGCCGCGTAGCGCACCTGGTCGAGGTCGATGCGCTCGTCGCTCGGGGTGACGCCGTAGGAGACGAAGTTGTAGAGCTTGCCGCTCGCGTTGACCGGCGAGCCGTGGGTGAGGTGCCCGCCCTGGTCGAGGCGCAGCCCGAGCACGGTGTCGCCGGGCTGCAGCAGCGCCAGGTAGACGGCCATGTTGGCGTTGGCTCCGGCGTGGGGCTGCACGTTGGCGTGGGGTGCTTCGAAGAGCGCCTTGGCGCGCTCGCGGGCGATCTCCTCGACCTCGTCGATGACCTCGTTGCCGCCGTAGTAGCGCTTGCCCGGGTAGCCCTCGCTGTACTTGTTGGTGAGGACGGATCCGGTCGCTCGCAGCACGTCGGGCGAGGTGAAGTTCTCGCTGGCTATGAGCTGGAGCGTGGTGTTCTGGCGCTCGACCTCGCGGTCGATGAGCGAGAAGACCTCGTCGTCGGTGTTGGTGGGCCAGGGCATGGTCAGGACTCCTCGCGCTCGATGTCGCTGATCTGGGCGAGACGCCGCTCGTGGCGGTCGCCCTCGAAGGCGGTGGACAGCCACAGCGCGAGGATCTCGCTGGCCAGGCCGGTGGCGACGATGCGGCCGCCCATCGACAGCACGTTCGCGTCGTTGTGCTCGCGGCTGAGGCGGGCCGTGTAGAGGTCGTTGCAGAGCGCAGCTCGCACGCCCCGCACCTTGTTGGCCGCGATCTGCTCGCCCTGGCCCGAGCCGCCGAGCACGATGCCGCGGTCGGCCTCTCCCCCGACGACCGCACGCCCGACGGCGGCGCAGATCGGCGGGTAGTCGACCGACTCTGTGGAGTGGGTGCCGAGGTCGATCACCTCGTGACCGGCCCGCTCGAGCTCTGCCGCGAGGTGGACCTTCAGCTCGAACCCGGCGTGGTCGGCTCCGATGGCGACCTTCATCCTGTGCCCTCCATGTCGCGATGGTCCCCGACGGCTGCCCCGGCGGGCCACGCCAGCTCGACGAGGCGAGCGAGGAGGCCGTCGAGCTCGTCGGCGGTGATCTCGTAGTCGTCCCGACCGCGTCCCACCGGATCCTCGATGTCGTAGGAGTCGTCGTGGCCGACGCCGACGAGCAGGTCCTTGCGACGACCCGCTCCCGCGCGGCGCAGCCAGGCGTCGAGCGCCTCGTCGGGCCGGCGATGGCCGATGGCCGCGCCGGCTCGCACGAGCTCCTTGAGGGTGAAGGTCCGGGCCAGCGCGCCAGGGTCGAGGACCGCTACCTCACGCACGTGCTCACGGGCCATGCCCACCACGAGGTCGGCTCC
>DATCYI010000149.1:0-5833 GCA_036570385.1 Acidimicrobiales bacterium
CGCCCAGCCCACGAGCTCCTCGATCGTGTCGTGGTGCGCGACGTGCTGGTACCGGTCGGTCACCATGGCGCCGCGCCGGTTCCAACGTCGACGACCGACGATGTGCACGCTCGCGGCGAGGAACGCGTTGGCGTTGCGCACGACCGTGCCGATGTTGAGGTCCGACGCCCAGTTCTCGATCGCGACGTGGAAGCTGTGGCGACGCTCATCGAGGTCGGCCACGATCGCCTCGATCCGCCAGTACCGGTACCGGTCGACCACGTTGCGACGATCGCCGGCGGCGAGCAGGTCCGGATCGAGCCGGGGGTCGTCAGGCCAGGGCTCCGGATGGGGCCCGACGCCGACCTCCTCATCGTCTGCGCTGGTGGTCAGGCGGTGCCGGGCTCGCCGGGCGCGGGCTCGGCGGCAGGAGCGGTGGTCTCCTCGGTGGCGGGGGTCAGGCCGAGCTGGGCTCGGATCTGGGCCAGGCGGCCCTGCGCCTCGCTGTTCGCGGCGGCCTGCTCGACCTCGAGCATCCGGGACTCGACGGAGCTCTCCTCGAGCTCGGCCGCGCCGCGGGCCTTGGCGTAGCGGGCCTCGATCTTGTCTCGCACCTCGTTGAAGGTGGGGACGTCCTCGCCGACGGTCTCCGACAGCGAGGTCATCGCCTTGTTGACCTGCTCCTGCATCTTGGCCTGGTCGAGCTGGGAGAGCAGCTTGTTGCGCTCGGAGAGCTTGCGCTGCAGCAGAGTGGCGTTCTGCTGGACGGCCGCCTTGGCCTGGTCGGACGCCTGGGCCGACTGCATGGCCAGCTGCTTGAGGCTCTCGACCTCGCCCTCGATGGCGATCAGCCGGGTGGCGAACGACTCAGCCGCGGCGGTGAGCTCGGTGACCTTCGCGGTGTTGCCGGCCTTCTGCGCCTCGTCGGCCATGATCACGGCCTGGCGGGCGTTGCCGTTCACCTTCTCCAGCTCCTCCATGGCCCGTTCCAGGCGCATCTCGGTCTGCTTCTGGTTGGCGATGACGTTGGCAGCCTGCTCCTTGAGGCGCCGGTGCTGGTCCTGCGACTCGGTGATCGCCTGCTCCAGCTGGATCTTCGGATCCGCCTTCTCGTTGAACGAGGAGTTGAGCTTGGCACCGAGGTACTTCCAGAAGCGCTTCAGGGCTCGAAACATGGCCGGAGCCTAACCCTCACCTGCCGTGGCGGACCCGCGCCAGGAGGCTCGTGGCCTCCGGCACCGCCATCGACGCGGTGATGGCGAGGTAGGTGACCGCCGCAGGACCGCACACCACGACGACCGCCACCAGCCGGGGCAGGTCGTCGGTCACCGACCGGATTCCCGCGGCCAGGACTCCGACCGCGGCTGCTCCGATCACGCACCACTTCACAGCCAGCGACGCGCCGGGCAGCTTGCCGATGCGCCACTCGAGCGCTCCTCTGAGCAGCCGGTACTCCACCCAGGACGACACGGCCGCGCCGAGGGCTAGGCCGACGACCCCGAGCCTGGGGGGAACGTCGGCTCCCAACCGGAGCGCATCCGGCAGCGGGCTGAACCCCAAGTCGCCCGAGCGCTCGATGCTCGAGCCGACGATGGCGAAGCGGTCGAGCGGGAACATGAGCGCCGCGCCGATGATCGCTGCGAGCGCCACGCGCAGCACCGAGATGCGGGCGACCAGCTTCGGGCGGTCGAGGGCGTACAGGCCGTTCTGCAGGAGCCGCGAGCGGGTGGTGCCCAGCAGGCCGAGAGCGAAGGCCGCGAGGACGAGCCACACGAGTCGGGAGTCCTGGGCCTCGAACTGGCCTCGCTGGAGCAGCGCGCCGACGATGACGTCGCCCGCCGCGATGTACAGCGCGACGGTGGGGGCGACGTAGAACGTGATCCGCTCCATGCCGCTGACCAGGCGCTCACGGATCGCCACCCGGCCCTGAGCGCCCATCCGCGAGAGCTCCGGCAGCTCGGCGGCGGCGACCGCCATCCCGAAGAGGCTGATCGGCAGGAGGTAGAGCACCTGGGCGTAGGTGAGCGCGGAGACGGCGCCCACGGCCAGGAGGCTGGCGAGGACGAGGTCGACGTAGGTGAGCAGCTGCACCACGCCGCGACCGATGACCACCGGCGTGAACCGGCTGATCACGTCCCGGACGTCCGCTGAGCGGTGGTCGAGCGAGAGTCGCAGGCCGCGCACAAGCGACCTCACGGCGGGGAGCTGGATGAGCAGCTGGAGGACGCCGCCGACGAGGACGCCCCACGCCAGGGCGATGGCGATGCCCTCGCGGCTGGCGCCCCACAGCCCGGCGGCCACGACCAGCGCGATCTGCGCGGCGTTCCAGAGCACCGGCGCCACATAGGACAAGAAGAAGCGCCGGTGGCTGTTGAGGATGCCGAGGCACCACGCCGACAGGACCAAGAACCCGATGCCGGGGAACATGATCCGCAGCAGGTCGACCGCCAGGTCGCGCGTGTCGCCGTCGAAGCCCGGCGCGAGGAGCATCGTGAGCGGTTCGGCGAGGACGACGCCCACGACAACGAGCACGCCGGTGAGCGCGCACAGGAGCCCGGCGACCGCGCCGGCCAACCGGCCCGCTTCGCGGCGGTCCTCGTCGAGCAGCCTCGAGTAGACCGGGATGAACGACGCCGACAGCACACCCTCGCCGAGCAGGTTCTGGAGCAGGTTCGGGATCCGCAGCGCGGCCTTGAAGGCATCCGCGGCCGCCCCGACGCCGAGGTAGCCGGAGATCGCCACCTCCCGCAGCACGCCGGCCACGCGAGACAGGAGGATGCCGGCCGCCACCAGGAACGAGCTGCGTCGGGCCGACGCACCACTAGGAGGGAGGTCGCTCACCCGGTGCCCGGCATCGGCGTGCCGCCGCTCGTCTCCTCGATCGCCTGGCGCAGGGCCTCCATCTCGTCGACCATGTCGTCGACGTCGCGCCCGAGCCCGCCGAGGTCGGACACGTCGCTGGCCCGCACCGACAGCTCGATCGTGCGCGCTGCGGCCTCGTCGAGCCTGGCGTTGAGGAGGCGCAGCCGCCCGTCGGCCTCACCGATCACACCCTCGAGCCGCTCCACCGTCGCCAGCTGGGCCCGGAGCGCCTCCATCGTCCGCTCCATCGCTGAGCCCTTCGCCCACGGTTGGTCGGCGTTGGCCGACGTGGCCGCGATCTCACGGCGGATGGAGTCGGGGTCGACGCGCCGGCGGGCGTCGACGAGGTCGTGGCCGCGGCGGGCTATGCGCCACACCTCGCGGACGCCTGTCTCGACGCGATCGTCGATCTCCTGGAGCCTGTCGCGCAGCGGCCCCTGCCGAGCGCTGTCGACCGCCTCCTTGAACCGGCGGTTGGCCTGCAGGGCGTCCTGCACGTAGTGCCGCCAGGGCTCCGAGAGCGCGAACGGGTCGATGCGCTCCTCTGTCGCTGCCCGCGGGATCGCCGCCACCACCCGTCCGGCGAAGCCCAGGAGGGCTAGCACCACCGCGCCGATCACGCCGCCGCCGGCCACGATTCCGACCCCGGCGCCGAACCCAGCGGCGAGGATCGCGGTGGGCGACGTGATGGCACGAGCCACAGGCGGCGTGAAGAACCGATCCCGCAGCGACATCCGAGCCATGAGCCAGGAGGCTACGACAGCGAACCCCCACCGAACGCGCCAGCAGCGAAGGTGAGCACCGGTCGATCTCGAGGGCGAACCTCTGGTTCGCCCTCGAAACCTAGAAGTTGGAGACGACGGCTACGAAGACCTTGGTGATGCTGCGGGGGTCGCTGGAGTCGTAGACCGCGGCCTGGCTGGCCTCCGCGATCCGCCGGAGCGTGTCGAGGTCGGCCGACTCGCCGTAGGAGATGGGGAAGACCCGCACGGGGCGCGTCTGCTGCCCCTCGGACTGCGACGTGAGGGTCCTGATGAGCGACTCGAGCTGGTCGCGGTCGTCGTCGGTCTCGCCGTCGTCGTTCACGCCGTCGGAGAGGAGCACGACCGCGTTGATGCGGCTCGGGTCGTAGGTGGCCAGCTGCTCCTCGTAGGCCGCCTCGGTAGCGGTGTAGAGCGGCGTGCCGTTGAGCGGCACGAGGTCGCGGATGCGGGTGCGCAGCGACTCCCGGACGTCGCCGACGCGACTCGGCTCGATCAGCGGCAGGAAGTT
The DNA here is from genome assembly GCA_036570385.1 of Acidimicrobiales bacterium. Classification (GTDB taxonomy): domain Bacteria; phylum Actinomycetota; class Acidimicrobiia; order Acidimicrobiales; family VFJN01; genus VFJN01. Next base: position 4,114 of record DATCYI010000149.1, read on the forward strand.
CTGGTCCTGCTCGTCTCCGAGGTCGGTGGTGAAGATCCAGAGCCCCACCTCGTCGTCGTCGTTGAAGTCGCCGAGGGCGGTGATCGTCGCCGACTTGGCGAGGTCGAGCTTCGTGGCGCCGGTGGCTGGATCGGCGACGTCACCCATCGAGCCGGACACGTCCATCACGAGCAGCACTCGTGCCGGCTTGCGCTGGTCCTCCCAGTCGTCGAGCAGCTGGGCCAGCACCGGGGGAGCGGGCACGTCGAGGAGCGTCTGCGGCTGGTCCGGGTCGACGCCGTGGGCAGCATCGACCGGGGCGCCCACGGGCACATCGGGGTTGCCGGGCCGGAAGCCGTACTCGAGCACCTTGCGCTGGTTCTCGGGCTGCTGCACGAAGTCGACGAAGCGCTCTGCGCCAGCGGCTTCGTCGTCGTCCACCCACTCGGCGTCGAGCACGAAGAGCGGGTTGTCGGAGTAGAGCGTTCCCTCTTCGGGATAGATCGCCACGAGCGGCACCCGCGGCGGACGGGGCTCCTCGCCTTCCTGCAGCTCGCCGTCGGGGTTGCCGGCGTTGTAGTCGATCACCGACTTCTCCTCGACCGCCACGGCCGACACGTAGCCGAAGGGGTTGCCGCGCTGGTCGGCGCGGAACCAGTTGTTCATGAAGGTCATCGTGATGTCGCCGTAGTGGACGACGGCCGACTCGACGCCCCGGGCGAACTCGTCGGTGCTGGGCTTGGCCAGGTCCTCGATCGAGAGCCCGGAGGTCTTGCCGTTGGCCGCGTAGGCCTGGGCCACGAGAGCGGACAGCCCGCTGGTGGAGAAGTTCGGGTTGGTCTTGCCGAGCCGGAACGCGCCCCACTCCGGGTGGTCGTACGCGCCCCAGCCGGCCTGGTCCTTGCCCAGGGCGAGGATGTCGGCGAAGCCGAGGGGCTCGTCCGGCCAGCCCAGCGCCTCGGCCATCGGACGGGGCATGGCGATCACCAGAGGCGTGAGCATGAACGAGGTGAAGTCGCCGGTCATGGCGGGTGCGCCCTGCGCCTCGAGGCGCTGGTTGAGCACTGCACCCCAGCTCGACGCCGCTGGTGACCAGATCACCGGCCGGGGTCCTTCGACGTCCTCGTCCCACTCGCCCGAGAGGAGCTGGGCGGCGCCGCCCGACGCCTTCGACTGCACCCGGGCGAAGACGCACAGGTCGTCGACCTGGGCCGCATCGCTGTCGTTGAACTCGCGCGCCAGCTCGGAGAGCAGGTCGATCTTCTCGGACGACACGGACAGGTCGACGACGATGCAGTCGCCCGGGTCTTGGGTCTGGACGCCGTCGGTGCCCGAAGCCTCGCCTGCCTCCTCGGCCGAGCACGCCGCAGCGGCCAGCGCGAGCACGCCAGCGAGCATGAGGACTCGAGTGCGGGGTGCGGTCGTCATCTCGTGATCTCCGTCCAGAGCGTGTGCAGGGCGGCCATCACGCCCGGCTTGAGCATTGTGCCCGGTTCGCCGGTGGCGGGCCGCCAACCGACCGCGGCGAGCGCGGCGCGGGCTGCGTCGGCATCGGGAGCGCCGTCGCCGCCCGACAGCTCCACCATCACGACGGCCACCTCGACGGCGGGCTCCGTCGGCAGCACCGCGACGTCGCTGCGGCCTTCGACGGCGGCGGCGGTGAAGCCACCGGCGCTGTAGGTGCCGCGCACCCTCACGAGCGTCGTGAGCAGGTTCGGATCTCCGCCGTCGGATGGCTCCG
>DATCYI010000150.1:0-7037 GCA_036570385.1 Acidimicrobiales bacterium
TCACCGCTCCCATGCTCCTGCTCTCGCAGCCCCGGCCCGACGAGCTGGCCGACGCCCTCGCCACCGGCGTGCGGATCACCGTCGCCAGCTCAGCGTTCGTCGACGACGTCGCCCGGGCCGCGGATGCGGCGGGCCGGCGCGCTCCGGTGCACCTGAAGGTCGACACAGGCATGCACCGCATCGGGGTGACACCTGCTGAAGCTGTCGACGTCGCCCGGGCCATCGTCGCCAGCGACAGCCTCGAGCTCGAAGGCGTGTGGACCCACTGCGCGGTGGCCGACGACCCCGAAGATCCGTTCACCGCCGAGCAGCTGTTCCGCTACGACGCGGTGCTCGGAGCCCTGGCCGACGCCGGCATCACGGTGCCGCTGCGCCACGCCGCCAACTCAGCCGGGGCCATCGCCCACCCCGCCAGCCGGTACGACCTGGTGCGCTGCGGAATAGCGGTCTACGGCATCGCCCCCTCCGCCGCCCTCGCCGAGGAGGTCCCGCTCGCGCCGGCCCTGCGCCTGGTCACGGCGGTCTCGCACGTGCAGCGGGTCCCGGCAGGGGAGGGGATCTCCTACGGGCTGCGCTACCGGCCGCTCCGAGACACGGTGGTGGCCACGCTGCCGCTCGGCTACGCCGACGGTGTCGCCCGATCCTTGCCGCTCCTCGGTCAGACCGTGCTGGTGGGCGGCCAGCGCTGCCCCATGGCCGGGGTCATCACCATGGACCAGCTGATGGTCGACTGCGGTCCTGACTCGCGGGTCGCGGTGGGCGACGAGGCCGTGCTCCTCGGGGCCCAGGGCGACGAGCGGATCTCGCCCGACGAGTGGGCGGCCCGCCTCGACACCATCTCCTACGAGATCGTCTGCGCGCTGGGGGCACGGGTCGAGCGCCGCTACGTCGACACGTCCGACCAGCCTTGAGCACTCCGCCGTCGCGTACTCCTAGGCTCGACGACGTGCCGATCGCAGGTCCTGTCACGTGAGCGTCGTCGCCACCACGGCGCACGTGGACGAGACGCGTCGCCTGGCCGAGGCGGTGGCCGAGCTCGCCCGCGCTGGCGACATCATCGTTCTCACCGGCGACCTGGGGGCCGGCAAGACGGCGTTCGTGCAGGGGTTCGGACGGGCGCTCGGGGTGACCGACCGGATCACCAGCCCGACCTTCACCCTCGTGCACGTGTACGAGGGCCGCCTGCCCATCCACCACCTCGATGTGTACCGCCTCGAGCAGCTGGAGGAGGCGGCCGATCTCGACCTGCCCGAGATGCTCGATGCCGGCGGCGTCGTGCTGATCGAGTGGGGCGACTCGATCGTCCCCGTGCTGCCCCACGACTTCCTCGACGTCCGGCTCACCTTCGGCGACGGCGACGACGACCGTCAGCTCACCCTCGACCCGGTCGGCCCATCGTGGACGAAGCGCAGCGGCGACCTGGCTGAGGCCCTCGCAGCATGGAGCGCGAGCTGATGCTGATCCTCGGCATCACGACGTCGACCGCTCAGGTCGGGTGCGCGATCGGCGGACACGAGGGAGTCCTCGGAGCCATCCACTCCTCGCGCGGTCGTCGCCACGCGGAGACGCTCACACCAGCCATCGAGTTCCTCTGCCGCCAGACCCGCGTGGAGCTCGCCGACATCGGCGCGGTCGCCGTCGACCTCGGTCCGGGCATGTTCACCGGCCTTCGGGTGGGCGTGGTGGCCGGCAAGGCCCTCGCCCACGCCCGGCGGCTGCCGATGGTCGGCGTCACCAGCCTCGATCTGCTCGCGTTCCCGCTGCGGCACGCGAGCTGCCGCATCGTCTGCGCCATAGATGCCGGTCGCGGGGAGCTGTTCCACGCGGCCTACCGGCACTCGCCCGGCGGCGTCCAGCGCCTCACCGAGCCGGCCGTCTCCGCGCCCGCCGACCTCGCCGCCGAGCTCGAGGCCAGCGACGGTGAGACCCTGCTGGTGGGCGACGGCGCCCTGCGTCACCGCGAGCACTTCGAAGGCATCCGGCACCTCGGCCTCGCCGATCCCGGACTGGCCCACCCCTCGGCCGGGTCGCTCGTGCAGCTGGCCCACGCCCGCGCGCTGCGCGAGGACTTCGTTCGCCCCTCGGAGCTGTCGCCGCTCTACCTCCGCAAGCCCGACGCCGAGATCGGCTGGATCACGAGGGACACCCCGGCATGAGCGCGGCCCCCGAGCAGCCGTCGCCCGACGACCTCGAGGTCGTCATCGGTCCGATGCGCCGGCGCCACCTCCGCGGCGTCCTCAAGATCGAGCAGCAGGTCTACCCGCGGCCGTGGTCGCTCGGCCTGTTCATGAGCGAGCTGGCCTACGAGGAGAGCCGGGTCTACCTCACCGCCCGCCTGGGCGGGACCGTCGTGGGCTACGGAGGGCTCATGTGCGTGCTCGAGGACGGGCACGTCACGACCATCGCGGTCGACCCCCGCTGGCACCGCTACAAGCTCGGCACCCGGCTGCTGCTCGCCCTCGCTCGGGGCGGCATCGACGAGGGAGCCCAGAACCTCACCCTCGAGGTGCGGGCCAGCAACCGGGGCGCGCAGGCGCTCTACCAGCGCTTCGGGTTCGTGCCGGCCGGCATCCGCAAGGGCTACTACGTCGAGACGAACGAGGACGCGATCGTCATGTGGGCCAACGACGTCGACACCCCCGAGTACGCGCAGCGCCTCGCCGCCATCGAGAGCGCGCTGCCCGGCGCCACCATCACGGAGGGACGGTCGTGAGCCAGGGACTCGAGCGGGGCCGGATCCTCGGCATCGAGACCTCCTGCGACGAGACCGCCGCGGCGATCGTCGAAGGTGGCACTTCTGTGCTCTCCTCGGTCGTCAGCAGCCAGGTCGACCTCCACGCGGCCTACGGCGGCGTCGTGCCCGAGATCGCCAGCCGGGCACACGTCGACCTGCTCGTCCCCGTCGTGGCCCAGGCCTTCGTGGAAGCCGGTCTCTCCGACCGTCCCGGGGCCGACTCCACCTGCGACGTCGATGCGGTGGCCGCCACCTACGGGCCCGGCCTCGTGGGAGCGCTCCTCGTGGGGGTGTCGGCCGCCAAGTCGCTCGCCCTCGCCTGGGACGTGCCGTTCATCGCCGTGAACCACCTGGAGGCGCACCTCTACGCCTCGCTGCTGGAGGACCCGGAGCTGGAGCTGCCCCTCATGGTCCTGCTGGTGTCCGGCGGTCACACGATGCTCGTGCACATGGAGGACCACGGGCGGTACACGGTCGTCGGGTCGACGATCGACGACGCCGCCGGCGAGGCCTTCGACAAGGTCGCTCGCTTCCTCGGCCTCGGCTACCCCGGCGGCCCGGTCATCGACCGGCTGGCGCTGCAGGGCGACCCCGAGGCGATCCGGTTCCCACGGCCGATGGCCAGCGACGGCACGTTCGACTTCTCCTTCAGCGGCCTGAAGACCGCTGTCGTGAACCACGTGCGCAAGAACCCCGATGTCGACGCGGCCGACGTGTCCGCCTCGTTCCAGGAGGCGGTCGTCGACGTGCTCGTGGCCAAGGCCCGAGCGGCGGCTCGCTCCGTCGGCGCGAGGGGCCTGTGCCTCGGCGGGGGCGTGGCGGCCAACTCGCGCCTGCGGGAGCGCTTCCTCGACGTCTGCGTGGAGGACGGCATCAGGGGCTTCCTCCCCAGCCGGGCCATGTGCACCGACAACGCCGCCATGGTGGCCAGCACCGCCTGGTTCCGCTGGCGCGACCACGGCCCCTCGCCCCTCGACACCGGCGCCTCCCCCAACCTGAAGCTGGGCTAGCAGTCTCCGGTTGCGAGTGCTGATCGAGAGATCTAGGGTTAGCACTCGCACGACCAGAGTGCTAACCGCATCACCAGCGTCACGGAGGCGCCTTCACATGAACCTGCAGCCCCTCGAGGACCGGATCGTCGTCAAGCCGGGTGAGGCCGAGGAGACCACCGTCAGCGGTCTGGTCATCCCCGACACCGCCAAGGAGAAGCCCCAGCAGGGCGAGGTGCTCGCGGTCGGCCCCGGCCGCCGCTCCGAGCAGACCGGCGAGCTCATCCCCGTCGACGTCAACGTCGGCGACACCGTCGTCTACAGCAAGTACGGCGGCACCGAGATCAGCGACGCCGGCCAGGACCTCCTGATCCTGAACGCCCGCGACGTCCTCGCCATCGTCGGAACCGACACCAAGAAGAAGAAGTAGGTCATATGCCCAAGATCCTCAAGTTCGACGAAGAGGCGCGCCGCGCCCTCGAGGCGGGCGTGAACAAGCTCGCCGACGCCGTGAAGGTCACCCTCGGCCCGAAGGGCCGCAACGTGGTGCTCGAGAAGAAGTTCGGCGCGCCGACCATCACGAACGATGGCGTGTCCATCGCTCGTGAGGTCGAGCTCGACGACCCCTTCGAGAACATGGGCGCCCAGCTCGTCAAGGAGGTGGCCACCAAGACCAACGACATCGCTGGTGACGGCACCACCACCGCCACGGTGCTCGCCCAGGCGCTGGTCCGCGAGGGCCTCCGCAACGTCGCCGCCGGCGCCAGCCCCCTCGGCCTCAAGCGAGGCATCGAGAAGGCTGTGGCCGCCGCGGTCGACGCCATCAAGGCCCAGGCCAAGGAGATCGACGACAAGTCCGAGATCGCCCAGGTCGCCTCCATCTCCGCGGCCGACCCGGCCATCGGTGAGGTGCTCGCCAACGCCATCGACAAGGTGGGCAAGGACGGCGTGGTCACCATCGAGGAGTCGAACACCTTCGGCATGGACCTCGAGTTCACAGAGGGCATGCAGTTCGACAAGGGCTACCTGTCCCCGTACTTCGTGACCGACGCCGAGCGCCAGGAAGCGACCCTCGAGGACCCGTACATCCTGTTCGTCAACGGCAAGATCTCCTCGGTCCAGGACATGCTCCCGGTCCTCGAGAAGGTCATGCAGTCCGGCAAGCCGCTCCTGATCGTGGCCGAGGACGTCGAGGGCGAAGCCCTCGCCACCCTCGTGGTCAACAAGATCCGTGGCACCTTCAACTCGGCCGCCGTCAAGGCCCCCGGGTTCGGTGACCGCCGCAAGGCGATGCTGCAGGACATGGCCATCCTCACCGGCGGCCAGGTCATCGCCGAAGAGGTCGGTCTCAAGCTCGACAACACGACCCTCGACCTCCTCGGTCGGGCCCGCAAGGTCGTCATCACCAAGGACGACACAACCATCGTCGAGGGTGGCGGCACCGAGGACGACGTCAAGGGCCGCATCGCCCAGATCCGTCGTGAGATCGACGACACCGACTCCGACTGGGATCGCGAGAAGCTCCAGGAGCGCCTCGCGAAGCTGGCCGGCGGCGTCGCCCTCGTGAAGGTCGGCGCGGCCACCGAGGTCGAGCTCAAGGAGAAGAAGCACCGCATCGAGGACGCCCTCTCGGCGACCCGCGCGGCGATCGAGGAAGGCATCGTCGCCGGTGGCGGCACCGCCCTCCTCCGCAGCCGTGCCGCGGTGCTCAAGGTGGCCAAGAAGCTCGACGGCGACGAGGCCACCGGCGCACGCTCCGTGTGGTCCGCCCTCGAGGCCCCGGCCCGGCTCATCGCCTCCAACGCCGGCCACGAAGGTGCCGTCGTGGTGCAGCAGGCCGAGCGCGAAGAGGGCTCGACCGGCTTCAACGCCGCCACCGGCCAGTTCGAGGACCTGCTCAAGGCCGGCGTCATCGACCCGGCCAAGGTCACCCGTGCGGCGCTGCAGAACGCAGCGTCGATCGCAGCCCTGCTCCTCACCACCGAGGTGCTCGTCGCTGACAAGCCCGAAGAGGCTGGCGCAGCGGGCGGCGGCATGCCTGGCGGCATGCCCGGTGGCATGGGCGGCATGGGCGGCATGATGTAGCACTTCGATCCGGAAGCGGAGCTTCCGAATCGAGCTGTTCTGTGAGGGCCGCCCTTCGGGGCGGCCCTCGCTGCTTCAGCCGCCGCTGGCTGCTATGTCTCCACCCTCGGGGGGCGTGGGGTCGTCTTGCATCTCCAGCCAGCGCTCGGGGAGGTGGACCGGGCGGGGGCCGTTGGTGTGGCCCCTGGGGGCTCGCAGGGCGTTCTCTCTGATCTCGGCCTCGGGGTCGAGGCTGTCGATGACCTTGTCGAGGTCTTCGAGGGTGCTCACCAGCGCTATCTCGTGGCGCAGGCGGCCACCGGCGGGGTAGCCCGTCAGGTACCAGCTGGCGTGCTTGCGGAACGACGTGAGCCCCGGCACGCCGGCGGTGGCGGGGTCGATCCACTCGAGCAGGCGGCGGGCGTGGTCGCGCATCACCTCGCACACCTCGCCCAGCTTCGGCGGTGGCTGCACCGGGCGGCCCGCGAACGCGTCGGCCAGGTCGCGGAACAGCCACGGGCGACCGAGGCAGCCGCGGCCGACGACGACGCCGTCGCAGCCGGTCTGCTCGATCATGGCGAGAGCGTCGGATGCCTCCCAGATGTCGCCGTTGCCCAGCACCGGGATCGAGGTCACGTGGGCCTTGAGGGCGGCGATCGCGTCCCAGCGGGCAGAGCCGCTGTAGAGCTGCTCGGCGGTGCGGGCGTGGAGCGAGATGGCGGCGACGCCCTCGTCCTCGGCGATGCGCCCCGTCTCGAGGTAGGTGAGGATCTCGTCGGTGACGCCCATGCGGAACTTGATCGTCACCGGGATGTCGCCCGCCGCCGTGACCGCTGATCGGATGATGTTGCGCAGCAGCGCGCGGCGCACCGGCAGCGCCGATCCGCCGCCCTTGCGGGTGACCTTGGGGACCGGGCAGCCGAAGTTCATGTCGACGTGGTCGACCCCGATCTCGCCGACCAGGAAGCGCACGGCCTCGCCCAGCGTGCGGGGGTCTGTGCCGTAGAGCTGCACCGATCGGATCGCCTCGGAGCCGTCGAACCGCAGCATCGACAGAGTGCGGGCGTTGCGCTCGATGAGGGCCCGGGCGGTGATCATCTCCGACACGTAGAGCCCGGCTCCGTAGCGAGAGCACACGCCGCGGAACGGCGCGTCGGTGACCCCGGCCATGGGCGCGAGCACGACAGGCGGGTTGACGGTCAGCGGCCCGATCCGCAGCGGCGCGATCTCGGGAGCAGCACCGGTGGTGG
>DATCYI010000151.1:0-4382 GCA_036570385.1 Acidimicrobiales bacterium
TCTCCCCTGGTGGTGCCCATCAGGTCGTCGACGGTGGGACGGCTCACCTCCACCCGCAGGTCGAACCGGTCGAGCAGCGGGCCCGAGAGCCGGCGCTGATAGCGCAGACGGGCGCCCTCGGTGCAGCGGCAGCCGCCCGGCTGCGACCCGTAGCCGCACGGGCACGGGTTCATGGCCGCCACGAGCAGGAACCGGGCCGGGAAGGTGACGGTGGCTGCGGCCCGCGCCACCCTCACCACGCCCTCCTCGAGGGGCTGGCGGAGCGCGTCGATGACGTGGGGGGCGAACTCGGCCAGCTCGTCGAGGAAGAGGACCCCGTTGGTGGCGGCGCTTATCTCCCCGGGACGCATCGTGGCCGTGCCGCCGCCCACGAGAGCAACGGAGGAGGCGCCGTGGTGGGGAGCCCTGAACGGAGGGTGGCGCACCAGCCCGCCCGCCGGCAGCCCCAGAGCGGCCGCGGAGTGGATCCTCGTGGTCTCGAGCGCTTCGGTGCCGCTCAGGGGCGGGAGGATCCCGGGCAGGCGCGAGGCGAGCATGGTCTTGCCCGCGCCGGGCGGGCCGAGCATGAGCAGGTGATGACCGCCGGCGGCCGCCACCTCGAGCCCGAAGCGGGCGATCGGCTGACCGCGGACATCGGCGAGGTCGGCGATCCTCGGGGGCGGTGGCGGCGGGACGGCCGCCTCGGGCTCAGGCCAGGGCTCTTCGCCTCGCATGCACGCCACGAGGTGGCCCAGGCTGCGCACGGGGTGGATGGTGCGGCCGCCGACCAGGCGCGCCTCGTCGGCGCTCTCGTGCGGCAGGACCAGAGCGCCATCGCCGAGGGCCTCGGTGAGGCAGATCGTTCCGGGCACCGGTCGCAGGCGACCGTCGAGGCCCAGCTCCCCCAGGAACGCCCTGCCGTCGGCGGCGTGCTGGTCGACCTGGCCGGAGGCGACGAGCAGCGCTATCGCTATCGCGAGGTCGAGCCCCGACCCGACCTTGCGGACCGTGGGCGGCGCGAGGTTGACGGTGACCCGCTCCATCGGCCACTTGAGGCTGCTCGACTCGATCGCCGCCCGGACGCGGTCGCGCGCCTCGCGGCAAGCGGAGTCGGGCGAGCCGACCACCGTGAAGGACGGCAGGCCTCCGCCGGTGGTGTGGACCTCGACGGTGACGGCGTGGCCGTGGACGCCGAGCAGCGAGGCGGAGTGGACGAGGCCGAGCATCGGCGCTCCTCGTGACGTGGACCCCGTGGGTCGGGACGACAGGAGGAGGCCTGGTGGGCGCCGGCCTCGAGGCGCTCAGCTCATCGTAGGCAGCGGCTGTGACGGCCGAAAGGCCCTATCCGAGTGGCGCCGAGGCCGTGAGGTCGAGGGCGCTCAGTAGCGGAACTGGCGCACCAGGCCGTCGAGCTCGCTGGCCATCCGCGCCAGCTCGCTGGCCGACTCCCTCGTCTGCGATGCGCCTTGCGTGGTCGCCGAGGCGACGTCGGCCACGACGTGGGCGCCGTCCGCGATCCCGTTGGAGGTCTGCGACGCCTCGGTGACCGCTCGGCCGATCTCGAGGGTGGTGGCGGACTGCTCCTCGACCGCCGAGGCGATCGTGTGCTGCGACTCCGCGATGCGCTGAATCGTCTCGGACACCCGACCGATCGCGTCCAGCGCCTCCGATGCGTCGGTCTGGATGGCCGCGACCCGCTCGGCGATGCTGGCCGTGGCCTTGCTCGTCTCCTGCGCCAGGTCCTTCACCTCGCTCGCGACGACCGCGAAGCCCTTGCCCGAGTCGCCGGCACGGGCGGCCTCGATCGTGGCGTTGAGGGCGAGCAGGTTCGTCTGCTCCGCGATCTGCGTGATCACGGTCACCACGTTGCCGATCTCGGTCGAGGACTCGTCCAGCTTCTCCATGGTCGACCTGGCCGTGGCCACCTCGCCCACCGCCGTGGCCGCGATGCCTGCCGCTGTGGCGGCGCTGGAGGAGATCTCGCTGATCGCGGCAGACATCTCCTCGGCGCCGGCGGCCACCGACGCGACGTGCTCCGAGACGTTCTCCGCAGCTAGCGACACCTTGGCCGCCTCTCCGGACGACCTCTCGGCGGAGCCGGTCATCTCAGTGGACACGTTGGAGAGCTCCTCGGCGGCGGCGGCGAGCCCCTGCGAGGACGCAGAGATGGCGACCATGGCTTCGCGGGTGCTCGCCATCGCCGAGCCCAGCGAGGTCGCCATCCGCCCGAACTCGTCCTTGCCGGTGACACCGACGGTGGCCAGCAGGTCACGGTCGGCCAGGCGGTCGAGCGCCCCCAGCACGGCGCGGGTGCGGCGCATGATGCTGCGGGAGATGACCACCGAGAGCCCGCCCACGACGAGCACGGCGCCGACCAGCACCAGGAGCAGCAGGGTGTTGGTGGAGTCGAACGTCGACTGGCGCTCCTCCACGCTGGCGGCGAGGTCGGCGTCGACCTCCTCGCCGATCAGCTCCAGCGTGTCGTCGAGCTCGTGGTTGCGATCGGCGATCTCGTCGATGCGGGCCAGTGCGGCATCCGGATCGGACTGGGCGAGATCGACGTACTCGACGATGAACGCTCCGAACTCGCGGTTGACCTCTCCGACCGCGTCGATGGCGGAGCGGATGTCAGCGGGCAGCTCGAGGCCGGCCAGCGTCGCCAGCACCTCGTCGACGGTGGCGACGTCGTCCACGACGTCACCCGCCACCGCCTCGGGATCGTCGGACAGCGCCCGGTAGGCGTCTACCTTCAGCTCGCTGTTGCGGGTGTCGAGGTGGTGCAGCGATGCCCGGGCCCGGCTGAGCTCGACCTCGGTGTCGCTGGCCGACTTCAGGTCGGCGAGGCCGGTGCGGCCGCCGTAGGCGATGAGCAGCGAGGCCAGGACCGCGACGCCGCTGAGGAGGGCCAGCTTCGCGGCCATCGGAAGATCGGCGAAGCGAGAGAACAGACGTTGCACGATGGCCTCGACTCAGTTGACGGGAAGATGTCCGCGCCCTGATCGGCCGTAGCGCCTCTGAGTTGACCCTACGAGCTCGGTTTCGGGTCAGCGCCCGGTGAAGCCGGGGTCGCGCTTCTCGGCGAAGGCGGTGATCGCCTCGATGGTGTCCTGCGTGCCGAAGTTGATGGTCTGCGAGCGGGCTTCGTCATCGAGCGCCTGCTCGAAGGGCTGCTCGAAGGAGCGGTTGAGCATCCGCTTCGTCATGGCCAGAGCGATCGGCGGGCCCGCGGCGAGACGCCCGGCCCAGTCGGCGACGAAGGCATCGATCTCGTCGGCGGGCACGATCCGGTTGAGCAGCCCGAGAGCGTCGACGTCGGCGGCGGAGAGCACGTCGCCGAAGAGGGCCAGCTCCTTCGCTCGGTGCAGGCCGACGAGCCGGGGCAGCAGCCAGGACGTGGCGCCGTCGAGCGAGAGGCCGCGCTTGGCGAAGATCAGGGAGAACCGGGCCTCAGGGGTGGCGACCACGAGGTCGCACCCGAGGGCGAGGCCGACTCCGACGCCGGCAGCCACACCCGTGACCTTGGCGATCGTGGGCTGAGGCAGGTCGTGCAGGGCCTGGATCACCCGGTTGACCCGGCGCATCGCCGCGAGCTGGTGGACGCGCGGCGCGTCGGCCTCCCACAGGTCGGCGCCGGAGCAGAACGCACCGCCGGCGCCCGTGAGGACGACGCAGCGGTCGTCCGAGGTCGCCAGCTCGGTCGCCACCTCTTGGAGCTCGGCCCACATCTGGCTGCTCACCGCGTTGCGCTTCTCCGGTCGATCGAGGGTGATCGTGACGATGCCGTCGGAGCGCTCGACCTGAAGTGTCTGCATCGGGCGGACGATACTGGCGCTGATGGGCTTCAACCCGCACCGCCAGCACCGACGCTCGCCGCTCGACTACGTGATGGTCGCGGCAGCTGTCGTCGTCTGCGTCGCCCTCGTGGCCTGGGCCTTCCTGGGCTGACCACCCCTCAGAAGGCGGCTTCGATCACCTCGAGGCGACCGCCGAGGATGGCCACGACGTCGAAGCGCAGGGATCGAGCGCGGGCGTCGGTGGCGGCCAGGTAGCGCGCCGCGAGGACGCGCAGCCTCCGCTGCTTCTTGATCGTGACCGCCTCCGCCGGCGACCCGAAGCGGTCGGTGCGGCGGGTCTTCACCTCGACGAAGACGAGCTCGCGCCCGCGGGTGACCACGAGGTCGAGCTCACCTTCGCGGCAGCGCCAGTTCCGGTCGAGCACCCGGTAGCCGGCGGCTTCGTACCACGCTGCGGCCCGGGCCTCGCCGTCGGCTCCGTAGGAACGGCGAGCATCGGCCACGACCGGCGCCTCAGAGGTCGGTCTTCGGGAGCTCTTCGATGTTGACGTCTTTGAACGTCACGATCGACACGGACGCCACGAAGCGCGTGGTGCGGTACATGTCCCA
>DATCYI010000152.1:0-4335 GCA_036570385.1 Acidimicrobiales bacterium
CTCGACGCACGAGCCAACGCGAGCGGCACCCAGTGGGCGCTCGGCATGGCGGCGCGCTCACGCGCCCTGCTCGCCGAGGGCGACGCGGCCGATGCCCTCTACCGCGAGGCGATCGAGCGGCTCCGCGACTGCCGCATGATCGTGTACCTCGCCCGCACCCACCTGGTCTACGGCGAGTGGCTGCGTCGTGAGCGCCGCCGCCAGGACGCCCGCGAGCAGCTCCGGACCGCCCACCAGCTCCTGGCGGACATGGGAGCGAACGCGTTCGCAGAGCGAGCCGCACGCGAGCTGCGCGCCACCGGCGAACATCCCCGGGAGCGGACCGCCCAGCCCACGGACGCCCTGACCGCCCACGAGATGCACATCGCCCGGTTGGTGGCCACCGGCGCCACCAACCGGGAGGTCGGGGCTCAGCTGTTCCTGAGCCCTCGCACGATCGAAGCTCATCTCCGCAGCATCTTCCGCAAGCTCGACATCACCTCACGCCGTCAGCTGCGCGAGGTGCACCTCCCCTGACGTCAGGGGATCGGCCCGTCGTAGCGCATCCAGAAGTCGATGGCATCGGGGCGCGGGCGGGGGGTCATGCCGTTGCTACCGCCGAGCTCCATCACCTGGTCGGGCGCTTGGTCGACCGTCAGCCACCTCGGCAAGCCGGGTGCGTTCGGGTCGCCGGTGCGCACGAAGCTCACCCAGTACGCGCTCATCAGGTCGCGGAGGCGGTAGTCGGCCTCGGTGTAGTCGGCGTCGCTGTCGGCGCCGAGGTTGTCGAAGGCGTACATCACCTCGGCGCCGTGATAGGCGCCGAACTTCTCGAGGCCCTCCTCAGGCGGGACGTGTGAGAAGAAGTAGAGGTAGGCGCTCGAGTCGCCTGTCTGCGCCTGGAGCTGCGCCCACCGGTACATGCCCCGGGTCATGACCCTGTCGGTCTCCGCCTGCAGCCGCGATTCGAGCACCTGCTCCGAGGTATCGCCGGGGTACAGATCCAGGAACCGATCTGCCTCCTCGCCGTAGGTCTCGTCGACGTCCGACCGGTAGCGCTCCACGTCGGAGTCCGGTGGAAGAGCCAGCGCCAGCGAGGCCTCGCTGGCGTTGCTGCCGACCAGGGTCGGCACGTCCAGCTGGTGGCCGCTCGCGTAGATCTCGGCCGGCGGGCGCTCGAGCACGTGTCCGTCGACCGACGGGCGCCAGTGGTCCTCCAGCGAGTCCGCGGCGTCCTCGATCCGTCCCACGGACATCTCGCGCATCTCGGCCACGGTGGCACCCCCGAGCGCTTCGCTGAGGCGCAGGCCCGCCTCCTCGGCCACCGCCCGGGTGTCGCCCTGATCGCCGTCCTCTCTGTCTCCGGTCGTGCCCATGCAGGCACCGGCGGCACCGATGATGCCGTGCACGAGCCCCTCGGCCAGAGGGGTCGCCCCGAGGATGCACACGCTCTCGCCACCGGCCGACTGCCCCGCGATGGTCACCCGGTCGGGGTCGCCGCCGAACGCCGCGATGTTGTCACGAACCCATTCGAGCGCCGCGATCTGGTCGAGGATCCCGTAGTTGCCGGAGGCGTCGTAGCCAGACTCGGCCGCGAGGTCGGGATGGGAGAGGAAGCCCATCACGCCCAACCGGTAGTTGATCGTCACGGTGAGCAGCTCGCCCGTGGAGGCCAGCGCCTCGCCGTCGTACAGCGGAAGGGCGCCAGACCCGGTCTGGAAGCCACCGCCCGGGATGTACACGAGGACGGGGAGCGGCTCCGGGACGGGCGCCGCGCTGCGCCAGATGTTGAGGGTGAGGCTGTCCTCGCTCACCGGGTACGGGTTGAGCAGGGTGCCTTCGAGCGGCACCTCCACGATCTGCGACAGCGCCCGGGTGAAGAACGTCGAGGTGCCCTGGATCGGAGCGGCGGAGAACCGGTCGGCGCGCAGCACTCGCTCGCGTGGATCGGGTGGCTGAGGGGCACGCCACCGCAGCTCGCCCACCGGGGGCTGCGCATAGGGGATGCCGGCGAAGATCTCGACCGTGCGGTCGTCGTTGTGCACGCCGACCACCTCGCCCTCCTGGGTGTGGACGGGCCGAGACGGCGCCCGATCCTCGCCGCCCGCGAGGCGGGTCTGGGGTGATGGATGGACGAGCACCGCCGTCGTCCACACCAGGGCCCCGGCGAGCAGCCACCCACCCACCTGCAGCAGAGCAGGCCTTCGGGCCCACCAGCGCGCGATCACGCCGGCCACCATCGCCATCGCGATGACGAGCGCCCACCCCCACCACGGGCTCCGGTTGAGCCACGTGAGCACGAGAGCGATCGCCGTCACCAGCGACAGGGGGACCCAGTAGCGCAGCCACCTCACGAGCCGGTGCCCCCGCGCGTCGGATGTGACGGCCGCGACTCGGTCAGCGACTCGGCCCGGACCTTGAGGGCGGTGTTCATCGCTTCGAACCCGGCGTGGGTGCGTGTGTCGAGGCTCTTCCTCATGAACGGCACCAGCGCGCCGGCGAAGCGCTCCATGTTGAGCAGCCGGGTCCCCTCACCGCTGGGGACGAGCTCGAAGCGGTGCCGGCCGTCGAACAGTCCGGGCAGCAAGAGGCGCCCCAGCCAGGAGAGGGCCCGTCCGTCCTCGATCTCGGTGATGGTCGGCTTGAACGTGATCGGCCTGCCGCCGGGCGGCTCGAGCCGGTTGACCAGCCGCTCACCGACCGCCAGCGCTCCCTGGGAGGAGGTGATGAACGGGTTCCAGTCGGGATAGGCCGGCAGGTCGGTCAGGACCGCCCACACCACGGCTGGTGGGGCGCCGATCTCGATCTCCGTGTGCAGCTCGTGTGCCATGTTGGGTCCGTTTCGGAGGAGGGGCACGGGGCCGTCGATGGGTTCCGGCGAGCTCGGGACGCGCCCGCCGCCGGGGCACCGATCAGCGGCGGGGTTCCCAGCGGAACATCGTCGTGGCGAGGGCGATGGCCAACCCGACCCACACCACGGTGGGGGCCAGCAGGAGCAGCGAGTCGACGCGAGGCACCCCACCGTTCCAGGAGTCGATGACCAGCTCGGCAGCCGATCCCCCGGGCAGCAGCCGCTTCAGCAGGCCGAGCTCCTCGGTACCGGTGATGCCGACCCAGCTGACCACCGCGATGATGCCCAGGCTGAGGGGCAGCGTGGTGACCTGAGCGTGCTCGGGGGAGCGCGTCACGCCGGCCGTGGCCAGACCCAGCGCGAGCATCATCACGAACGCCGCGGCTACCGCTACGGCGAGGAGGGCCACGTCGGCGGGTGAGCCGCTGACGGCGCCGAACACGCCGAGGATCAGGATGACCTGGACGAGTGAGATCGCCGTGACGGGGAGGATCAGGCCCGACAAGATCGTCGGGTCGCTGGCGGCCGTCGAGCGCAGCCGCTTGAGGAAGAGGTTCTGACGGCGGGCGGCCAGCGTGGTCACCGTCGTGGCGTAGAGACCGAACGCGCCGATGGTGAACACGAGCACGGCAGCGATGTAGCCCAGCCCGCCCTGGTCCGGGAAGCTGTCGCGGAAGTAGATGAAGTAGAGGCTGGCCGCCGCCGGCATGAAGAGACCGGTGATCAGCACCGATCGGTTGCGGAAGATCTGCACGAGCTCGCTGCGAGCGATGGCGTACATGGGGTTCACCTTTCCTGGAGGGAGGGAGCTGGGTGCGGGTCGAGCGAGCGGAAGACGTCGTCGAGCTGGGTCGGTTCGGCCGACAGCCCGATCAGCTCGACCGCGTTCGCGTCCGACCAGTCGAGGAGCCGCTTGAGGTCGCCCTGAAGGTCGAACGTCTCGATCAGATGAGCTCGTCCGTCCACCGAGGCTGACGGCAACGGCGGCGCCGGCACGTCCGGTGCCAGGGAGAACCGGATCGACGACGGGAGGCTCCGGGTCAGGTCCGCCACCGTCCCCTGGACGCGAAAGGTGCCGGCGTGCATCAAGCCGATGCGGTCGGCCCTCTGCTGGGCCTCCTCGAGGTAGTGGGTCGTGAGGATGACGGTGGTGCCCGCTTCGCGCAGCTGCTCCACGGCAGCCCAGACGGCGTCCCGCGACTGGATGTCGAGCCCCGTCGTGGGCTCGTCGAGGATCAGCAGCTCGGGTCGTCCGTACAACGCACCCGCGAAGTCGAGCCGGCGCCTCTCGCCGCCGGAGAGCTGCGACACCCTCGTGTGGGCCTTGCCCCTGAGATCGACTGTCTCGAGCACCCGATCGACCACGTCCGAGCGCCCTGACAGCTGGCCGATCAGTGCGATCGACTCCGAGACGGAGAGATCGGGGGAGAACCCGCTCTCCTGGAGCATCATCCCCATCCTCGGCCGCACGGCGGCCCGGTCCGTCGGGCTCGCTCCGAACACGC
>DATCYI010000153.1:0-4226 GCA_036570385.1 Acidimicrobiales bacterium
CTTCCATGCCGGGCTGCAGCTCCTGGTGGCCGACCAGCTCGAACAGGCGCAGGTCGACGGGGTGCGGTTCGTGCAGGATCTCGCCATCGGCGTCGACCCTGCCGGTGCCGATGCCTGGCTGCTGCAGGACCTGCTGGCGCTGGGCACCAGCGTGGGCGCGCCGCCCGACGACTTCGCGCCGGAGGGCCAGAGCTGGGGGCTTCCGCCGTTCATACCCTGGCGCCTGCGCGACGTGGGCTACCGGCCGTTCGCCGAGCTTCTGCGGGCGTCGATGGCCACGGACGGGGGCCTTCGGGTCGATCACGTCATGGGGCTCTCGCGCTTGTTCTGGATCCCGCCCGGCTGCTCCCCCGAGCACGGCACCTACGTCCGCTTCGCCGGCCGCGAGATGCTCGACGTCCTGGCCATGGAGAGCGCGCGAGCCGGCGCCATCGTGGTCGGCGAGGACCTCGGCACGGTCGAGGAGGGCTTCCGCCACGACCTGAGCGACACGCGCGTGCTCTCCACCCGGCTGGTGTGGTTCGAGGACGTCCCACCCGAGGAGTACCCGAGGGAGGCGCTGGCGATGGTCACGACCCACGACCTGCCGACCATCGCTGGGGTGTCGTCGGGCGCCGACGACGACGAGCTCATCGATCTCGACCGGCCTGCCGCCGACGAAGCATCCGCCAGGCTCAAGGCCCGGCTGGCGGCCCTCGTCGAGGATCCGGCGGCCGTCCCGGCAGACCTTGCGGCCTCGCTTCACGATCGGCTCGGTCGCAGCCCGGCGCAGCTCGTGCTCGCGACCCTCGAGGATCTGGTCGGGGTCCGCCTCCGCCCCAACGTCCCGGGCACCGGCAGCGACGAGCGGGCGAACTGGTCGCAGGCGCTCCCCCTCACGGTCGAGGACATGGTCGACGACCTCGGAGCCCGTGGCTCTGCTGAAGCGCTCGCCGCCACCAGGCCGAGTGACTAGTACGTTCGGGCCATCTGAAAACCACCCGATCGGGCCATGGTCTGACCGACCCGGTTGGTCGATACCTGATGGCGGACGAACCACCCAACTGGGGGCGGGCGAGCGGATCTCTACGGCGGTGACGCCGTAGTCCGAGAAGCGTGCCCGCCCAGCGGAGGCGGAGACTTGGCGGACGAGGCGGCGATCACGAAGCGGAGGCGGCACCGCCGCAGCCGGGGCGAAGGCGAGGACGGCGCTGCCCTGGTCGAGTTCGCCCTCGTGTCGATCCTGCTCTGCGTGCTGCTCTTCGGCATCATCAACTTCGGGCTGATCCTCAGCTTCAAGCAGGACATGACCCGGGCCGCGGCCGAGGGCGCGCGAGCCGGCGCCGTCGCGGTCGCAGGTCAGTCCGAAGCCGACGCCGAGGTCGCCACCGACGAGGCGGTCCGGGAGTTCGGCGACCGCTTCACCGACGGATGCGCCACCGACGGGATGAAGACGGCCGACGGCAGCTCTGGGTGCGACGTGCGGATCCACAACTGCGACGGGGTCACCTACGACCCCGACGACGCCATACCGGACTGCGTCACGGTCGAGCTCCGCTACGACTACCAGAGCCATCCGCTCCTGCCCGACATCCCGCTCATGTCGGCCTTCCTCCCCGATGAGATCAAGGCCTCCTCGGTGGTGAGGATCAACGAGTGAGCGAGACCGAGCGGGACAGGGGCGCCACCCTGGTCCTGATAGCGCTGGCCATGCCCGTCCTCATCCTGATGACGTCGTTCGCCGTAGACCTCGGCCGGCAGCGCGCCCTGCGGCGAGACCTCCAGGCCGCGGCCGACGTCGTGTCGCTCGACCTGGTGCGCATCATCTCCGACCCGGACGCGGCTCCTGATCCGGCGCTGACCCTCACCACCTTGAACGGGAGCCTGACCAGGAACGGGCTCGACACGGTTGCGGGCACCGCTGGTGGCGACGGCGTGGAGGTCGAGTGGGGCAGCTGGACGGAGCCGGCCGACGGAGCGACCTGCTACCGCTCGATCGTCAGCGCCCCGCCAAGCTGCTTCACGCCGAACACAGCGCCCTACAACGCCGTCCGGGTGACCATCGAAGACGAGCTCGACTACTTCTTCCAGCCAGGCTCGGGGGATGCCACGCGCTCTGCGATCGCTACGCAGAGCGACCCCATCGGCGAGTTCTCGATCGGCTCGTTCGGCGCCAACCTCGACTCCGCCAACGCGGGGCTCCTGAACTGGTTGGTGACGCCCATCCTCGGAAACCCGATCGATCTGACCGCGGCCGGCTACGAGGGCCTGGCCGACGCATCGATCGGCCTCGCCGACCTCGGAGTGGAGCTCGGCTTGGCGAGCCCCGACGAGGTCCTGGACACCACGGTTCCCATCGGTGACGTCATGCTCGCCGCCGCCAGCATCCTCGAGCGCGACGGAGGCGACACCGCCACCGTCGAGCTCTTGCGGGGTCTCTTCGGAGGCGGTGGCGCCACTGCCGAGCTCGGCCAGCTGCCCGACATCAGGCTCGGCGATCTGGTCGGCGTGCTCCCCGGTGAGGAGAGCTCCGCACTGGGCGCCGACGTCAACGTGCTCGACCTCCTGACCACCAGCGCGTTCGCGTCGCAGTGCACCGACCCCGAGGACCTGTCGACCTGCTCAGCGGTGAGCGTGCCGGGAGTCGACCTGGGCCTGCCCCTCGTGAACGCCGCCTCAGCGGTTCGAGTGATCCAGGGCCAGGTCAGCGCACGCGGCCCCGTCGGAACCGCCGCCCGCACGAACCAGGCCCAGGTCGACGTGTCGCTCCAGACCGGCTCGGCGGCGGTCGGCGAGTGCGAGCCGGTGCTCCTCGGCCTCAACTGCCTGCTCGGCGGTCTCGCCGTCGGCGCTGTCGACGTCTCGGTCACCGTCGACGCCAGCGTCAGGCTGTTCGAGGGGTTCGGCGAGATCGACGCCATCCGCTGCGGCGAGACCCTCGGGCTCGACATCGCCACCCGCACCGGCCTCTACGCCGTCGACCTGACGGTGACGGTGCAGTTCGGCAACCGCGGCCTCTTGGGCGGCCTCTTGGGTCCGCTCCTGGGCGAGCTCGTGCTCACCGGCAGCACCAACCAGCAGGACGTGAACGACCTCGTCGAGTTCAACGTCCCGGATGACGTCTTCGGCGAGACCGTGAAGGAGACGGGGCAGGGAAGCATCGGCCTCTCGGCCATCTCGCTCTCCGCCCCCGGCGGCACGGGGGTTCTCGGCACCCTCGGAAGCCTCGGCATCGACTTCACCCTCGGGACCGTGATGAGCACTCTCGTCAACCCGCTGCTGCTGGGCCTCGACGCGGTCCTCCTGGCGCCCATCACGGAGCTCCTCGGCATCAACGTGACCGGCGCGGACATAACACCGATCGACGTCGAGTGCGACGGGACCGGCGTGGAGCTGGTCGGCTGACCTCGGTCGGTCCGAAGACTGATCCACCGTGAAGGGAGCAGGGTGCCCGGGGCGGGACTTGAACCCGCACGCTCCGAAGAGCAGCGCATTTTGAGTGCGCCGTGTCTGCCATTCCACCACCCGGGCGGGTCGCAGCATCGTACTGCCCGACGCGTTCACGCCTGACGGCCCGGCCCCGGCATCGACGCTTCACGAGGGGGCATGGGGTTACCCGACAGGAACTTCGCTGGATCGTGAAACCCCAGGTGGCGGGGTGTGGTCGTAGTCGGGATGCTCGCCTTCACGTTCCCTGGTCAAGGTTCTCAAGCACCCGGAATGGGGCAGCCCTGGGTCGACCAGCCCTCCTGGGCGCTGGTCGAGGCGGCCTCCGATGCGAGCGGCCGCGACGTGGCCGCCCTGCTGCTCGACGCCGACGCCGACGAGCTGCGCCGCACCGAGAACGCTCAGCTGTCGACCTACGTGCTCAGCCTCGTCGTCCACGACGCGGTGCGGGCCCTCGGCGTGCGCTGCTCGGTGGCCGCTGGGCACAGCTTGGGCGAGTACACGGCCCTCACCGCCACTGATGCCCTGCCCCTCACCGATGGCGTCCGCCTCGTCACAGAGCGAGGCGCCGCCATGCAGGCCGCCGCCGATGCCAGGCCCGGCACCATGGCCGCTGTGCTCGGCGCCGACGACGACGTCGTCACCGAAGCGTGCGAGCGAACGGCTGGCGACGTGTGGGTGGCCAACTCGAACGGCGCCGGCCAGGTCGTGATCGCCGGTGACGCCGACGCCATCGCCGCGGCAGGGGCCACGGCCAAGGAGCTCGGCGCCCGCAAGGTCATGCCGCTGCCCGTCGGCGG
>DATCYI010000154.1:0-2859 GCA_036570385.1 Acidimicrobiales bacterium
GTGGCGCTGCTGCGCGGCATCAACGTCGGCGGCCGCAACAAGGTGCCGATGGCCGATCTCCGGGCCGCTCTCGAAGACGACGGCCTCCAGTCGGTCCGCACCTACATCCAGTCGGGCAACGTCCTCTTCGAGTCGGATGAGCCGCAGGCGAGCCTGGAGGACCGCATCGAGGCCGCGCTCGAAGGTCGCTTCGGGTTCCCGATCCTCGTGGTGGTCCGCTCGCACCGCCAGCTCCGCGCCGTGGTGCAGAAGGCGCCGGAGGGCTTCGGCCAGCAGCCCGACCTCTACCACTCCGATGCGATCTTCCTGAAGGCGCCCCTCACCGCCAAGCAGGCGATGCGACCCGTGGTGCTGCGCGAGGGCGTCGACCAGGCCTGGCCCGGCACCGGCGTCGTGTACTTCGCCCGGCTGAGCGAGCGCCGCACCCAGAGCCGGATGAGCAGCATCATCGCCACGCCCGAGTACAAGCTCATGACCATCCGGAGCTGGAAGACCACCACCAAGCTCCTAGCCATGCTCGACGAGTAGCCGAGCCCGCACCCGAAGGACCGACCACACCACATGACGCAGCTCACCGCGATGGACGAGCACCTCATCCACCAGATCCCGGCGCCGCTCCCGGCCACCGAGGTGCACCACCTGCACTGGCGGGAGAGCTACTTCTTCATCGCCCACCGGCCAGACCAGCTCGGCGACGTCGTCATCCTGACGATGGCCACCTACCCGCAGCGCGAGCAGATGGACTCGCTGCAGATGGGACGCGTCGGCGGCGAACGGATCCTGGGCCTCCACCAGCGGCCCTACGACGGCGACCCGCACACCGCCGAGGTCGGGCCCGCGCGCGTGGAGATCGTCAAGCCCTACGAGGAGATCCGGCTGTGGGCCGATCCGGCGAGCTGCGAGCTGGGCATGGACCTCACGTTCCGGGCCCGGACCAAGCCCTACGGACTGCGCCGCGGCACGATGCGTGCCGGCCACGAGCT
Source organism: Acidimicrobiales bacterium (assembly GCA_036570385.1). GTDB lineage: Bacteria > Actinomycetota > Acidimicrobiia > Acidimicrobiales > VFJN01 > VFJN01. The sequence goes on from DATCYI010000154.1 coordinate 984, forward strand.
GGTGTGGGATCAGAGCCACATGTTCCAGGCCGGCACCTACGACGGCACCTACACGGTGGGCGGCGAGACCTTCGAGGTGCGCGACTGGTGGGGCCAGCGCGACCACTCCTGGGGCATCCGCGACCACGGCCGCTGCCCCCTGTGGCTCTGGTTCCAGGTGCAGCTGCCCGATGGGTTCCTCGGCGCCTGGCACTGGGAGTACGCCAACGGCGCCCGCGTCTACACCGACGGCTGCTGGGCCGGCACCGACGGCTCCGACCCGGTGCCGCTCGTCGACTTCCACCACGAGCTCGAGTGGGTCGGCGCCGATGGGTCACCGGCCACCTACGGCGAGAACGGCGACGACGTCACCGGCCTGCGGGGCCAGGCCACGTTCGTGCTCGAGGACGGCCGCCGCATCACCGTCGACGCCGAGGGCACCTTCGACCGCCCGTACGAGCCCTTCCACCGCGGCGGCCTCAACCAGATGCGGGTTCGCACCGACGACGGCCGCGAGGGCACCGCCATCTTCGAGGTCACCGGGTCCCGCCACCACCGCTACTTCCCCGACACCACCGTCGCGGGGACGCTCCCCCGCTGACCGCCCGGACACCGCGCCGCCGATGACCGCCTACGTCGCCCTCCTGCGAGGCATCGCGCCCACCAACCCGAAGATGCGCAACGCCGAGCTGCGCCGGGTCTTCGAGGAGCTCGGCTTCGACGCGGTGCGCACTGTGATCTCGAGCGGCAACGTCCTCTTCGAGAGCCCCGACCGCAGCCGCACGCGGCTCGAGTCGCAGATCGAGGCCGCCCTGCACGCCCACCTCGGCGCCCCGTGCACCACGATCGTGCGCAGCCGCCGCCAGCTCGAGCGCCTCGCCGCCCTCGACGTGTTCGACGGGCACGACGACGCGCCGGAGGCCAGGTGCAACGTCACCTTCCTCAAGCGCCCCCAGCCCGACGTGGAGCTGCCGGTCGCCGGTGACGGTGCCGAGGTCCTCGCCGCGGCAGAGCAGGCGGTGTTCAGCCTCGTGGACAGCACCCGGGCCCAGACGCCGAACATCATGGCCGTGCTCGAACGGGCCTACGGGCGCGAGATCAGCACCCGCACCCTCCAGACCGTCCACCGGATCCTGAAGGCCTTCGACAAACCGGCGTGATCCACGGCGGCGGGGCTGTCGTGAGCCTGGCGGGGTGATGTGCCACCCTTGCTGGCGTGGCGGTCATCGAGCCCGAGGCGGCAGCAGCGCCGGTCCTGACACCGGCTCAGCAGGAGGTGCTGGAGGCCCTCGGCGCGCGCCCCCACGAGCGCCCCGAGTTCGACCCGCGGCTGCGGGCCGAGCTGCGCGAGGAGCTCCAGGACCGCCTCGCACCCGTCGCCGCGCAGGTGCCCGAGGGGCAGTCGCTGTGGCTGTCGAAGCACCTGCTGTCGACCGTCCACGGCTGCGAGGGCCAGTTCCTCGCCTCCGAGGAGGAGGAGTTCGCGTGGTCGCCCTCGACCGCGCGCGGCGCCGTGTCCCACAAGGCGATCGAGCTGTCGATCGGCTGGCGGGGCGACCCGGCGCCTGGCGATCTGGTCGAGGAGGCGATCGCTCGGTTGATCCACAGCACCGACAGCGTCGGCACCTACCTCCAAGCTCTCGGGGAGGGCGAGCGGGCCGAGCTGCACGGCGAGGCGGTCGAGCGCACCGCCAAGTTCCTCGAGTGCTTCCCGCCGCTGGAGGCCCGCTGGCGCCCGGTCGCCGAGAGCCGACTGCGGGCCGACCTCTGCAACGACAAGGTCGTGCTCTCGGGCAAGGTCGACCTCACGGTGGGCCGCGCCGACGGGCTGCGGGCCGGCAAGGTCCTGATCGACCTCAAGACCGGCGGCTTCGCGCCCGCCCACCGAGACGACCTG
>DATCYI010000155.1:0-2998 GCA_036570385.1 Acidimicrobiales bacterium
CGCGATCGCCGGATCGATCACCCCGTGAGGCCCGCTCGGCGTCAACTTGCCGCTCCCCGGTGACGCAGTAGGGTGCGCGCCATGCCGCAGCCTCCGGTCCTCACCCCCGAGCAGCGCGAGCAGGCCCTGGCCAAGGCGGCCGAGGCTCGCCGAGCGCGCGCTGAGATCAAGGAGAAGCTCAAGATGGGTTCGCTGACCCTGCGAGAGCTCCTCGACCAGGCGGCCAGCGACGATCACGTCGGCAAGATGAAGGTCCTCGCCGTGATCGAGGCCCTTCCCGGTGTCGGCAAGGTGAAGGCCCGGCGCACGATGGAGGAGATCGGCATCGCCGACACCCGTCGCGTCCGTGGCCTGGGCGACCAGCAGCGCAAGGCCCTGCTCGACTCCTTCGCCTGATAGCCCTCCGTTGCTGATCACGATCTCCGGGCTGCCAGGCTCGGGCACCACCACCGTGTCGCGCCTCGTCGCCGACGCCCTCGGGCTCGAGCGCGTGCCGGGCGGCGAGGTGTTCCGCCAGCTTGCCGCCGAGGCGGATATGTCCCTGGCCGAGTTCGGTGCCTATGCCGCGGCCCACCCCGAGATCGACATCGAGCTCGACCGGCGCCTGACCGAACGGGCTCGCCTGGGGGGCTGCATCATCGAGTCCCGCCTCGCCGGCTGGCTGGTGACGCGCGCCTCGCTGCGCGCCGTGCGGGTGTGGGTCGACTGCGACGAGGCGGTGCGCGGCAAGCGCGTGGCCATCCGTGACGGCTCCACCGCCGAGCAGGCCGTCGTCGACAACAAGGCCCGCGAGACCCTCGAGCACGACCGCTACCGCAGCGTCTACGGCATCGACCTCGGCGACCGGTCGGCCTACGACCTGGTGCTCGACTCCAGCGCCGAAGCACCGCCGGAGCTGGCCGAAGCCATCCTGACCAGCGCCCGAGCGACCTTTCCGGACTGACCAGGCGCGGCGGCCCAGATGCTGGCTGCCGCCGATGTCGCTGGTAGCATTTCGTGTTCCCGAGCGAGCGAAGAGGACCTGCCATGGCGTCGCGCCACGACACGATGATGAACCCGCCGATCGAGGGTCTGCTCGAGCGAGCCGGCTCCAAGTTCACGCTGGTCACCCTCGGGTCCAAGCGGGCCCGGCAGATCAACTCGTACTACAACCAGCTCTCCGAGGGCCTCGGCAGCGCAGTTCCGCCGCAGGTCCCCTCGACGGCTCGCAAGCCCCTGTCGATCGCCTTCGAAGAGATCCAGGCCGACAAGATCGTCGGCGTCTGGCCCGATCCCGAGGCCGACGTCGACGCTGACCTCGAGGCCGTCGCCGACGAGGCCGCCGAGCCGGCCGAATAGCGCCCCGGCTCACCTCCGGTCATGTCGGTGCTCGAGGGCAGGCGGATCGTCCTCGGCGTCTCCGGCGGAATCGCGGCGTATAAGGCCGTCGAGGTCTGCCGCCGCCTGGTCGACGCGGGAGCCCACGTCATCCCGGTGCTCACCGAGGGCGCGCTGCGCTTCGTCGGCCGCACCACGTTCGACGCGCTCGGCTCTGAGCGGGCCTGGACGTCGCTCTGGGATGAGCAGCACCCCATCCCGCACACGCACCTGGGCCAGACCGCCGACCTCGTCCTGGTCGCTCCGGCGACAGCGCGGGTGATCGGCCTCTACGCCGCCGGCATCAGCGAGGACCTGCTCACCAACACGCTCATCGCCACGCGAGCTCCGGTGCTCGTCTGCCCGGCCATGCACACCGAGATGTGGGAGCACCCGGCAGTGCAGGACAACCTGCGCTCGCTGCGCTCCCGCGGGGTGCACGTGCTCGACCCGGAGGCGGGTCGCATGGCCGGAGGCGACGTGGGCGCCGGCCGCCTCGCCGATCCAGCGGCCATCGTCGCCGCAGCCACCGAGGTGATCGCCGGGGGAGCGCCCGAAGCCGACCTCGCCGGCCTGCGGGTCCTCGTCACGGCCGGCGGCACCCGCGAACCGATCGACCCCGTGCGCTTCATCGGCAACCGCTCGTCCGGCAAGCAGGGCCACGCCGTCGCTGAGGAGGCCGCCTCCCGGGGCGCTCAGGTCACCCTCGTCACAACCACGGCCCGCCAGACGTCGGCCGGGATCGAGGTCGTGCACGTCGACACCGCCGCCGAGATGGAACGAGCGGTGCTCACCCGCGCGGCCGACGCCGATCTCGTGGTGATGGCCGCCGCCGTGGCCGACTTCCGGCCCGTCAGCGCGGCCACCAGCAAGATCAAGAAGTCCGGTGGGCTGCCGGAGATCGTCCTCGAGCCGACCGTCGACATCCTCTCCGAGGTCGGGTCGGCCCGCCGCCCCGGTCAGGTCATCGTCGGCTTCGCGGCCGAGACCGACGACCTGCGGGCCAACGCGTCCGACAAGCTCACCCGGAAGGGCATCGATCTCATCGTGGCGAACGATGTCTCTGCACCTGGGGTGGGCTTCGAGCACGACACGAACGCCGTGGTCATCCTCGGCGCCGACGGCGCCGCCACGGAGGTTCCCCTCGCCGACAAGCGGGCCATCGCCCGCGCCATCCTCGATGCAGTCTCGAACACAAGGAGCAACCCGTGACCCGCCAGTGGACCTTCACCTCGGAGTCCGTGACCGAGGGCCATCCCGACAAGATGGCCGACCAGATCTCCGACTCCATCCTCGACGCGATCCTCGCCGAGGACCCGATGGCACGGGTTGCCTGCGAGACGATGGTAACCACCGGCCTGGCGATCGTGGCCGGCGAGATCACCACCAACGCCTACGTCGAGATCCCCCAGATCGTCCGCAAGACGATCAAGGGCATCGGCTACGACCGCGAGTCGGTCGGCTTCGACGGCAACACCTGCGGCGTCATGACGTCGATCGACCCGCAGTCGCCCGACATCGCGCAGGGCGTCGACACCGCCTTCGAGACCCGCACCGGCGTGTCCGGCGAGGACATCCTCAACAGCCAGGGTGCTGGCGACCAGGGGATGATGTTCGGCTACGCCTGCGACGAGACCGAAGA
>DATCYI010000156.1:0-4695 GCA_036570385.1 Acidimicrobiales bacterium
CGCCCGCCGCGGCGGCGACGCCCGTGGGGGCCCGGTACTCGCCGAACTCCTCGCGGAGCACGCCGGCCCACTCCCCGGTGGTGCCACCGGCGTGGGCCAGGGCGATCGTCGCCGGCATGATGTTCTCGTCGGACCCGGCGACGCGGCGCAGCTCGTCGAGAGCCCGCTTCACGGCGTCGTTGTCCCGCTCGGAGCGCCAGGCCTGGACCTCCGCGATCGTCTGCGCCTCCAGCGCAGGGTCGACCTTGAGGATCGAGCCCTCGCCCTCGAGCGGCGACGGCAGCGCCTCGGTGAAGGTGTTGACGCCGACGACCTTGAGCTCACCGGACTCGAGCTTGCGCATGCGCTCGGCATGGCTGCCCACGAGCCGGCCCTTCAGCTCCTCGATGGCCTCGAAGGCGCCACCCAGCTCGAGCACCTCGTCGAGCTCGGCCTGCGCGCCCTCGACCAGCTCGCTGGTGAGCGACTCCATGACCTTGGACCCCTCGAAGAGGTCGCCGTACTCCAGCAGGTCCGTCTCGTAGGCGAGGACCTGCTGCATCCGCAGCGCCCACTGCTGGTCCCACGGCCGGGGCAGGCCGAGCGCCTCGTTCCACGCAGGGAGCTGGATGGACCGCGCCCGGGCGTCGCGGGAGAGCGTGACGCCGAGCATCTCCAGCACGATGCGCTGCACGTTGTTCTCCGGCTGCGCCTCGGTGAGCCCGAGGCTGTTGACCTGCACGCCGTAGCGGAAGCGCCGGGCCTTGGGATCGGTCACGCCGTAGCGCTCGCTGCCGATGCGGTCCCACAGGCGGGTGAACGCCCGCATCTTCGCGGTCTCCTCGACGAAGCGGATGCCGCTGTTGACGAAGAAGCTGATGGAGGCGAACACCGCGGGGAAGCGGTCGTCGTCGACCTGGCCCGACTCCTTCACTGCGTCGAGCACGCCGATCGCCGTGGCCAGGCTGTAGGCCAGCTCCTGGACGGGCGTCGCGCCCGCCTCTTGGAGGTGGTAGCTGCACACGTTCATCGGGTTCCACAGCGGGACGTTCTCCGAGCAGAACGCGATCATGTCGACGATCAGCCGACGGGAAGGCAGCGGCGGGAAGATGTACGTGCCCCGGGACAGGTACTCCTTCACAACGTCGTTCTGGGTGGTGCCCCGCAGCGCGGTGCTCGCCACACCCTTGTCCTCGGCGTGGGCCACGTAGAGGCCGAGCAGCCACGCCGCCGGCGCGTTGATCGTCATCGACGTGTTCATCTCGCCGACGGGGATCCCGTCGAGCAGCTGAGCCATGTGGCCGAGGTGCGACACGGGCACGCCGACCTTGCCGACCTCGCCCCGTGCGAGCACGTGGTCGGGGTCGTAGCCCGTCTGGGTGGGGAGGTCGAAGGCGATCGAGAGGCCCGTCTGCCCCTTGGCCAGGTTCGAGCGATAGAGCTCGTTGCTGGCCTTGGCCGTGGAGTGACCCGAGTAGGTGCGGATCATCCAGGGCCGATCCGGCTGCTCCAGGTGCGCGCTCATGGCCACATGTTCTCAGACCAGCCCGGTCAGGCCCAGATCGGCGGGAGCCTGCGCTCGAGGGCTGCGGCGAGCAGCTCGAGGTACTGGTGCCGCGGGACGTCTACCGCGCCCAACGTCCGCAGGTGATCTGTCGTCCACTGCACGTCGAGGAGGCGACCCGACGGGCTCCCCGACACGAGGATGTCGCGCAGCGCCACCAGCGCCACCTTCGATGCGTCACGGCGGCGGTGGAACATCGACTCACCTGCGAAGAGGCCGCCGATGGCCACGCCGTAGAGCCCGCCCGCGAGGCCTTCGTCGTCCCAGGCCTCGACGCTGTGGGCCCAGCCCAGCTCGTGCAGCCGCTGGTACGCGACGGTGATCGGACGGTTGATCCACCCGCCGTGGCGCTTCGGGTCGGCGCAGGCCTGGACCACCTCTCCGAAGGCGGTGTCGACCCGGATCTCGTAGCGACGGCACGACGCGCGCAGCGAGCGGCTCACCCTGAGCTGGCCGAGCGGCAGCACGCCTCGCGGGTCGGGTGACCACCAGCCGGGCGCTCCGCCGCGGTGCAGCGGCATGGGGAACAAGCCGTTGCGGTACGCGTGCAGCAAGGTGCCCGGCTCGAGGTCGGCACCGATGCCGACGATCCCGTGCTCGTCAGCCTCGGTCGGCGGCGGGAAGCGCCACGAGGTCGCGGGCGGCTCGACGGGCATGGGCTCTGGCTACCCCGTCGCGCCGCTGGAGCGACAGGGAGCGCGCTGCGTCGTGGCTACTTCTTGGCGTAGTCGTAGAAGCCTGCGCCGGACTTCCGGCCCAGCTGACCCGCCGCCACCATCCGCCGCAGCAGCGGCATCGGCGCGTAGTTGGGATCCCGGAACTCGTCGTAGAGGGCGTCGAGGATCGACAGCGAGGTGTCGAGGCCGACGAGGTCGAGGAGCGCCAGGGGGCCCATCGGGAAGTTGCAGCCGCCCTTCATGGCGGTGTCGATGTCGTCCCGGTTGGCGGTGCCGTTCTCCAGCATCCGCACCGCGTTGTTGAGGTACGGGAAGAGCAGCGCGTTGACGATGAAGCCGGCCCGGTCCTTGACCTCGACCGGGTCCTTGCCGCAGGCGGAGGCGAACGCGGTGGCCGTCGCGATCGTCGCGTCGCTCGCGGTGATCGGTCGGATCACCTCGACGAGGCTCATCATCGGCGCCGGGTTGAAGAAGTGGATGCCGCAGACGCGGTCGGGGCGCTCGGTGACCATCGCCAGCTCGACGATCGGGAGCGTGGAGGTGTTGGTGGCGAGGATGGCGTCGTCGCGCACGGCGAGGTCGAGCTGGCGGAACAGCTCCTTCTTGACCTCGAGGTCCTCCACGACGGACTCGAGCACGAGGTCGCAGTCCTTCAGGTCGTGCAGGTCGTGGGTGGCGCTGACCCGACCGCCGATCTCCTTGGCGGCAGCCTCGTCGAGCTTGCCCCGCTCGACCTGCTTGGCCAGCGAGCGCTCGAGGGCGGCGACCATCGCGTCGGCCGACTCCTGCTTCCGGGACCGCAGGATCACCTCAGCGCCGGCCTTGGCCGCCACCTCCGCGATGCCGGATCCCATGATCCCCGACCCAACGATCCCCAGGCGCTGAATGCTCATGGGCGGCGACGCTACCGACCGGTAACAAGCAGGGTCCAGACCAGCGGCGTCCTGCTTGCGTTCCGGGCGGTCTCGCGCTGGGCGATACCGTGCGGCCATGCCCGGCACCCTTGCCCTCGTCGGTGGCGCCGAGTGGCGCACCGGCTGCGACTTCGACCGTGACCTGCTCGCCGCCAGCGGCGGCCAGGAGGTGCTCGTGGTCCCCACTGCCGCGGCCTACGAGCACCCGCAGCGCTCGGTCACCGATGCCGAGCGCTGGTTCGCAGAGCTCGGCGCCACCGTCACCTCGCTCGACGTCCTCACCCGCCGCGACGCGCTCGACGAGGCGAACGTCGCCCCGATCCGCGACGCCCGCTTCATCTACCTGTCGGGAGGCTCGCCGATGCACCTGCGCTCGGTGCTGAAGGACAGCCCGGTGTGGGACGCGGTGCTCGACGCGTGGCAGGACGGCGCGGTGCTGGCCGGCTCCGCCGCGGGCGCCATGGTGCTCGGCGATCCGATGGTCGACCCCCGCGGCGGCGCCTTCACCCTCGGGCTGGGCCTGATCGAGCAGCTGGCGGTGATCCCGCAGCACGACACGTGGAGCGAGGACAAGGCCAAGCGCACCCTGCGGATCGCCCCCAAGGGGATGCCCGTGGTCGGGATCGACGAGCGCACCGCGTTGATCCGCCACCCCGACGGCAGCTGGAGCGCCGCGGGCGCGGGCCGCGTGGTCGTCTACGTCGACGGCACCGAGGCCGACATCTCCGTCCTGCCCTGAGGACCTGACCGGCCAACCCGCGAGGCGGCGTGACTAGTCACAAATGACCCGCGCGGGCCATGGACGCAGAGCGTCGCGAACGGGACGATGCGGGGCAGAGGCGAAGGTCCCCGGAGGGCGGAGTGGATCGGTACGGACGAGGGGGCTTGGACCCCACGCAGGTGGCGCTCGCGATCGGCGCCACGGGCCTGGTCGTCATCGCACTGGTGCTCCTCTTCGTCGATCCGCGGCTGCTCCCCCTGGTCGCCGTGCCCGCGGGCGCTGGCCTCGCCGTCGCCCACTCGTTGCGCAACGGCCCCGCACGCCAGATCGACCAGATGGAGCGGCTTCGCCAGGCGGAGCTGGCCCTGGCGGCGGCGAGCAGCACGGAGGCCGCGGCCAGCGACCTGGCTGACCACGCGATCGCCCTGCTCGGGGCGTCGGCCGCGACGGTGATCATCGAGGGCATCGGCGACACGGTGCGCGTCACCCGCGGCTCGTCGGCCGGCTCCATCTACGGCAACGGCAGCCGGATGCGCCTGCTCGAGGACAACGGGATGCCTTGTGGGTCGATCGCCGTGAGCGCCCGGGCCGACGGCCGCCCCTACACGCAGGTGCAGGAGCGCATGCTCGAGGCGCTCGCCCAGCGGGTGTCGTCCACGCTGCACCGGCTGTCGCTGTTCACAGACGTGCAGGCCGAGCGCCGCACGCTGTCCGACATCCTCGAGTCGTCCTCCGATGGGATCTTCACCGTTGGCCTGGACACCCAGATCCGCTCGTGGAACCCCGCCATGGCGCGCATCGCCGGCGCCTCCGAGGCCGACGCGCTGGGCCGCCCGGTGG
>DATCYI010000157.1:0-1811 GCA_036570385.1 Acidimicrobiales bacterium
GCCCGACGTCGAGCCCGACGAGGGCTCGCCGGACGAGGAGCTGGCCACGGACCCCGAGACCGGCAGCACGCCGAGGGACCCGTCGGTCGACGACACGGGTCCGCCGCCCGCAGGCGACGATCCGATGGGAGGACCTGCCCCGAGCGGCTGAGCGAGCGGTGACCTACCGTGCCCGCCCATGACCTACAAGGTGATCCAGTGGGCCACGGGCACCGTGGGCATCCACGCCGTCCCGGCCATCGTCGCCCATCCCGCGCTGGAGCTGGCCGGGCTGTGGGTGCACTCCGACAACAAGGCCGGGCAGGACGCCGGGGTCCTCTGCGGGGGTGAGCCGGTCGGCGTCGTCGCGACCCAGGACGCCGACGCCCTCCTGGCCCTCGGCGCCGACTGCGTCTGCTACACCGCGAGCTCTGACGTCCGCCCGGGCCAGGTGGTCGAGGACATCTGTCGCATGCTCTCGGGCGGCGTGAACGTGGTCAACACGTCGTTCGTCCCGCTGCTCTTCCCCCGGGCGGCGGGCAAGGGCGTGTTCGAGAAGCTCCAAGCCGCCTGCGAGGCCGGAGGAACCACGCTCTACACGTCGGGGATCGATCCGGGCTACGGGAACGCCGGTCTGGCCATCCACACGCTCGCCCTCTGCAAGGAGGTGCGCAGCGTGCGGATGATGGAGATCGTCAACTACGACACCTGGGACAACGCGTTCACGATGTTCGAGGTGATGGGGTTCGGCAAGGCCGACCCGTCGGAGTCGCTGCTCCTCTCGCCAGGGTCCACCGCTTGGGCCTGGGGCCCGGTGCTCGAGCTCGTCGCCAGCGCGATCGGCGTTCAGCTCGAGCGCATCGAGGAGCGCCATGAGGTCCTGATCGCCGATCAGGATGTCACGATCGCGTCGGGCACCGTGCCCGAGGGCACCATCTCAGGAATGCGCTTCGAGATCATCGGGGTGGTCGACGGCGAGGAGCGCATCGTGGTGGAGCACGTCACCCGGCTGCGCGACGACGACGCCCCGGACTGGCCGCAGGGCCAGGGCTACCGGATCCTCATCGAGGGCGAGCCGAGCGCCAAGGTCGAGCTGATGCTGTCGTCAGACCTGGGCGACCACAACCACGCCGGCTGCCTGGCCACCGCCATGCACGTCATCAACGCCATCCCGTCCGTCGTCGAGGCGGAGCCAGGGGTGCGGACCCTGCTCGACCTGCCCGTCTACTCCGCGGCTACGAGCTGAGCGAGCGGGTCGATCACAGGTCAGGGATGCCGAGGTCGAGGTTGGGCTGCTCGATGCCGCCGTCGACCTCGACCACCTTGCCGGTGACGTAGCCACCGGCAGGCGACGCCAGGTAGAGCACCGTCGCCGCGATCTCCTCGGGGTCGCCGATGCGCTGCAGCGGCGTGCCCTGCTCCATGGTCGTGCGCAGGTCGTCGTCCTGGAGCACCACGTCGAGCGCCGACGTGGCGACCGACCCGACGGCGATGGCGTTCACCCGGATCCGCGGCGCGAGGTCCTGCGCGGCCAGACGGGTCCAGTGCGACAGGCCGGCCTTGGCGGTGCCGTAGGCGAGGTACCCGCGCCCCGCCGTGCGGCCCATCATCGACGAGATCCCGACGACGGAGCCTCCGCCGCCCTCGAGCATGATCGGCACCGCGGCGCGGGTCAGGGCGTGAGCGGTGGCCACGTTCCAGGAGAACGCCTCGATCAGGCGCCTGGGCGAGGTGTCGAGGAAGGGGCGGGGCACCGTGCCTCCGACGTTGTTCACCACGACGTCGAGCCGGCCGAGCGCCCGCTGGGCCTCGCCGGCCAGCGCGGCCACGGC
>DATCYI010000158.1:0-5027 GCA_036570385.1 Acidimicrobiales bacterium
GTGGGGTTGGTGGTGAGCTCGATCGCTCGGTCGTAGGCCTTGACGGCCGCCACCTGGTCGCCGGTGCGGGCCAGGAGGTCGGCTCGGGCGGCGTGGTAGGGCTGGTAGTCGGCGAGGGTGGCGCGGTCGATCGACTCCAGCACTTCCAGTCCGACCTCGGGGCCGTGGAGCTCGCCCATGGCGATGGCTCGGTTCATGGCCACCACGGGGTTGGGCCGGACGGCGAAGAGCTGGTCGTAGAGCTGGACGATCTGCGACCAGTCGGTGGCCTCGGCGGTGGGAGCATCGGCGTGCACGGCGGCGATGGCGGCCTGGATCTGGAACGGGCCGGGATGGTTGCGGCGCAGGCAGGCTCGCACCAGGGCGTGGCCCTCGGCGATCTGCTCGCGGTCCCAGACGCCCCGGTCCTGATCGGCCAGGCGCACCATCGAGCCGTCGGGCGCGGTGCGGGCCGGGCGGCGCGCCTCGGTGAGCAGCATCAGGGCGAGGAGGCCGACCGCCTCGGGCTCGTCGGGCATCAGCTCGGTCAGGACCCGGCCGAGGCGGATGGCCTCGCCGGAGAGGTCGACGCGGGTGAGGTGGTCGCCGGAGGTGGCCGTGTGGCCCTCCGTGTAGACGAGGTAGATGGCGGCCAGGACGGCCCGCAGGCGATCGGGTAGCTCGGCGCCGCGGGGCACGCGGTAGGACGCGTGGTTGTCGCGCAGCTTGCGCTTGGCCCGCACGATCCGCTGCGCCATCGTCGCCTCGGGCACCAGGAACGCCCTGGCGATCTCGGGCGTGTCGAGCCCGCCGAGCAGTCGCAGCGTGAGCGCCACCTGGGCGTCGGCGGCGAGGGCCGGGTGGCAGCACAGGAACATGAGCCGCAGCTGGTCGTCGGCCACCACGTCGACCAGCTCGTCGAGCTCGGCCAGGCGGGGATCGGGGTCGGGTGCCATGTCGTCGGTGTGGAGTCGGTGAGCTGCCTCGTGGCGCTCTTCGCGGGTCGACTCCCGCCGCAGCCGGTCGATGGCCCGGTTGCGGGCGGTCGTCGTGATCCAGCCGCCCGGGTTGGGCGGGACGCCGTCGGTCGGCCAGCGCTCGGCGGCGATGGCGAACGCCTCCGCGACCGCGTCCTCGGCGAGGTCGATGTCGCCGAGGACGCGGATCAAGGTGGCGGTGCAGCGGCCGGCCTCGCGGCGGAAGATCTCCGCAAGCGCCTGCTCGTCAGCCATCCATCACCTGCATGGGGCGGAGCTCGACGGCGCCCTCGCAGGCCAGGGCGCACTTGCGGGCCCACTCGAGGGCGGCGTCGAGGTCGGCAGCTTCGATCACCCAGAAGCCGCCCATCTGCTCCTTGCTCTCGGCGTAGGGGCCGTCGGTCATCGACACCTCGCCGTCGGCGGGGCGCAGGACGGTGGCGGTCGACTGCGGCTGGAGGCCGTTGCCGTACACCCAGACGCCGGTGCGCTCCATCTCCTCGTTGACCGCGCCCACCTGGGCGCCGAGGCGTTGGATCTCGGGGTCGGACCAGTCGTTGTCGGAGTAGTCGTCATCGTGCCAGACGGAGATCAGGTACTGAGCCATCTTCGGTTCTCCTTCAGATCAGGTGTGGGCGTGGCGGGCGAGGGCGGGGACGATGATCGCAGCAGCGAGCACGTGGAGTGCGACGAGCGTGATCTGGGTGCCGGCGTCGTCGGGCATCAGCACCGACGGCAGGCACGACAGGGCGGTGAGCGCCACCGTCGCCTGGAAGAAGCGCTGGCGGGCCGACGCGCTGCGCCGGTTGAGGACGGCGAGCAGCACGCCGCCGATGACGGCGCCGAGGAGCGTCATCTGGGCGAAGCCGAGCAGCGGGATGACCTCGCCCTCGATCTCGAAGGACACGCCGGTGGCGTCGGCGGCGGCAGCCGCCACGGTGGTGATCGCTGCGCCCGCGAGGCCGGACACCAGGGTGGTGCGGCGCAGCGAGCTGGTGGGCTGGGTGACCGCCGGTCCGGCGGTCAGGGTGGTTGAGGCCATCGGCCGTCCTCCTTGTTCCGGCGGCCCCCGGTGGGCCGCTCACCCTCTCCACGAACGCGCTCACCGGAATCGACAGCTCCAGCGAGAGAAATCTCTAGGGTCGTGGCATCGCTGAGCTGATCGATCACCAGACCCCGGACGGACTCACGTTCTCGGCCCGCGTCGCAGGGCCCGACGACGGCCCGCCGGTGCTGCTCCTGCACGGCTTCCCCGAGAGCTCCCACTGCTGGCACGCGCAGCTCGAAGCGCTGGCCGAGGCGGGGTTCCGGGCCGTGGCGTTCGACCAGCGCGGCTACTCGCCGGGCGCTCGGCCCGACGATGTGGCCGACTACCGGCCCGAGCTGCTCGTGGGCGACGTGCTCGCCGTCGCCGACGCCGCCGGCTTCGGGCGCTTCGATCTCGTCGGCCACGACTTCGGCGGGATGGTGGCGTGGATGGTCGCCGGTCACCACCCGGGCCGGGTGCGCACCCTGACGGTGGCCTCGACCCCGCACCCGGCCGCGTTCCGCTCCTCCTACAAGGAGGGCGGCTCCGACCAGCACGAGCGCTCGGGCTACATGCGGGCCTTCCGCGAGGCGCCTCGAGGGGAGCTGGAGACCGCCATGCTCGCCGACGACGCGGCCGGCCTGATAGCCGTCTACGCCGACCTCCCGCCCGAGTCAGTCGAGGAGCACGTGAGGGTGCTGTCGCAGCCAGGCGCGCTGGTGGCTGCGATCGACTGGTACCGGGCCATGTCCGGCGCGTCGAGCGCTGCCACCCCGGCCGCGTCGGTGCCGACGCTCTACGTGTGGAGCGACCAGGACCCTGCGCTCGGGCGAGCGGCCGCCGAGGCCACGGCCGGGCTGGTCAGCGGTCCCTACCGCTTCGAGGTGCTGGAGGGCGTCGGCCACTGGATCCCGGAGCTGGCCGCCGAGCGCTTCAACGCCCTGCTCCTCGAGCACCTGACCAGCTCCGGGCACGAGTCCTAGGGGCCTGCTCCTAGGCCGAAGCCTCGTCGGTGGCGACGTCGACCATCCAGGACACTCCCCAGCGGTCGACGCCCCCGCCGAAGCCCGGCGACCAGAAGGTCGACTCGAAGGGCATCTGCACCTCTCCGCCCTCGACGATCGCCTCGAAGGCCTTGCGTCCCGTCTCGATGTCCGGGGCGGTGTAGCTCACAGAGATCCCGAGGCGGGGCCCGCCGTCACCGCTCGGGTCGTCGGAGCCCATGAGCAGGCCGTCGGAGTGGATCAGGGCGGCGTGCATCACGTGCTCGGGCTTGGCGCCCGGCATGGTGTCGGCTCCGTCGGGCAGGTCGGCGAAGCTCATTATGTTCAGCTCGCCGCCGAAGATCTCCTGGTAGCGGGTGAACGCCTCGCGGCACTTCCCGTCGCTGTAGAAGAGGTACGCGTGGAACGGCATCGGGTGGTCTCCTGTCTCGTTGCTGTGTCTCCCCACTGACGGGTCGAGCAGCGCAGACTCATCGGCGCCGACCCGCGGTGCCCCGTCGGCGGGTCAGACCCGCGCGGCGAGGGCCTCCAGGGCGTCCCAGGTGTCGTCCTCGAAGCCGAACATGGCCGACGGGAAGAGCTCCATCTCCTCCTCCTCGATGTGGCGGGCCAGGGCGAAGTAGGCCCGCCGGTCGAACGTGCCGGTGGTCAGGGCTTCCCGGATCTCCGTGTGCTCGTCCTCGAGCTGCGCGGCGGAGCTCACCTCGAGGTCGCCGCTGGCGAGCAGGGCCGGGTACAGACCCAGCTCCTCCTTCTCCACGTGCGGGTCGAGCACCGCGAGCAGCGCTGCCACCACCGCGGGGTCCGGGGTGGGCGCCTCGGCGATGCGCCAGGCCAGCTCGAGGATCGTCTCGTGCTCCTTGGCCAGGTCGCCGATGGGCGCGTACTCGTGGCAGCCGCAGTGATCGCACATGCCCCGAAGGCTCGCGGCGTGGGGCGGTCGGCGGCAGGGGCGAAGGTCCTGACCTTCGGGCGATTCAGCCTCGACGTCGGCCTGGTGGACGCTGGCGCTCCTCGTGGGGCACACCGAGCTCGTCGATCCGGCGACCGACCTCCGCCACGACCGCGTCGACCGAGTCGTCGGGCCGGGGACCGGTGCGGTCCTGGGCCCAGGCCGCGAGCTCGTCGGCCAGCGCGTCGAGGCGCTGCATCGCCCGGAGCAGCTCGACGACCCACTCCGTGGAGCCCGGCTCCGGCGGCTCGACGGGCGGTGCGCCAGCGGTGAGGGCCTCCCACAGCGTCGGGCCTTCCTTGACCAGCGAGCGGGAGTGGGGGTGCAGCGCGAACTCGATGCGCCGGACGATGTCGAGCACGTCGCTCACCCGCTGCGGGTTGCCCTGGGCGTAGCGCATGAGCGCCGACCGCAGGCTCCAGTCGCCGACCCGTGACCGCTCGGCGTAGTCGACCAGGCTGGCCAGCTCCGGGGGTTCAGGCTCGGCAGGCACGTCGGGCAGCGTAGATGGGGCTGAGACAGCGGCGAGCGCCTGTCCGCTCGAGTCCTAAGGTCAGGTCGTGAGCGTGGCAGGCAGCGTCGATGGCTGAGGAGCGCCGACCCCGGGCGGCGACCGAGGAGAAGCGCGGGCGGCTGCTCGACGCCACCGAGGAGATCATGCTGAAGGACGGCTACGCCGCGGTCAGCTCCCGCAGCGTGGCTACGGCTGTCGGGATCCAGGCCTCGCTCGTGCACTACTACTTCGCCACGCTGGACGACCTGTTCGTCGCCGTGCTCGAGCGCAGAGCCGGTCCCAACGTCGAGCGCATGGCCGAAGCGCTTCGCTCACCCACGCCGCTGCGGGCCTGGTGGGACCTCGCTTCCGATCCCCGGGGCACAGCGCTGCTCGTGGAGCTGATGGCCGCCGCGAACCACCGACCGGCGCTCAAGGCCCAGCTCGGGAGCTTCGCCCGAGAGGTCCGCCGCCTGCAGGTGGAGATCCTCGAGGATCTCCTCGGCGAGTACGGCATCGACGCCGACGACCTGCCGCCGGTCCTGGTCGCCGCCGCGATGCAGGGCCTGGCCTTCAGCGTCGTGCAGGACAAGGT
>DATCYI010000159.1:0-4753 GCA_036570385.1 Acidimicrobiales bacterium
CCTGGCCTCCCAGGGCCAGCCCCGCCCGGCGGGCGACGTCGTGGTCGACCTGTGCCGGCTGCGGGGCATCGGCACCACCGACCTCGCCCTGGCCCTGCGGGTGGCCGCCGACCAGCTGTCGCGGTCCCGGGCCGAGCGTCGCCTCACCATCCTGTTGTCCGACTGTCGGGCCACCTCCGGCGGGGAGCCCCAGGCCGCGGCCCGGGCCCTCGACGAGCTGGTGGTGCTCACCCCCGGCGACGACACCGCCGACGCCGAAGCCTTCGCGCTGGCGGCCGGCGTGCGGTGGGCGCCGCTCGACGGGCCGGCCTCGGCGCCCGAGGCCCTCGACCGCCTCCTGCGCTGAAGCGCTGCTGGAGGGATCGAGGTTCTCCGTTGGGTAGTGTCACGTTCTCAGCGGACCGCGAGAGGGGAAGTCCATGGCCGAGGTGAGGGTGGAGAAGGTCGCCGTCGTGACGGGGGGCGCATCGGGCATCGGCCTCGGCATCGCGGAGCGCCTGGCCCACGACGGCGCCAAGGTCGCGATCTTCGACCTCGACGGCGACGCGGCTGACACCACGGCGGCCAAGATCACCGCCGACGGCGGCACGGCGATCGGGGTGGCCGTCGACGTCGGCGATCGGGCCGCGATCGAGCAGGGCCTGGGCGTGGTGCGGGACTCGTTCGGTCCGGTCACCATCCTCGTGAACAACGCCGGCATGGAGGGCTTCTCGCCGTTCCTGAAGATCACGCCGGAGGTCTGGGACCGGCTCATCAACGTGAACCTGACCGGCACGTTCCACTGCTGCCAGCTCGTGCTGCCCGACATGATCGATGCCGGCTGGGGGCGGATCGTGAACATCTCGTCGTCGAGCACCCACGGCGGCCAGCCGATGATGGCCCACTACGTGGCGTCGAAGTCGGGCATGGTCGGGCTCACCAAGTCGCTCGCCCTCGAGTTCGGTCCGCAGGGCATCACCGTCAACACCATCCCGCCTGGCTTCATCGACACGCCGATGACGCGCCGCAGCGAGGCCAAGGGGCTGCTGGGCGACAGCATCGAGCACCATGCCACCCGCACGCCGGTTCGCCGCGCCGGGCGGCCGGACGACATCGCTGCCACCTGCGCGTTCCTCGTGTCGGAGGAGGCCGGCTACATCACGGGCCAGGTGATCGGCGTCAACGGCGGCCGGAACACGGGCTGACGATGGTGCTCTCGCCAGAGGCGGCGCGGCTCGACGGCAAGGTCGTCGTGGTCACCGGCGGCGGGTCCGGGATCGGTCGCGGGATCGCCGAGGGCCTGCACGCGTTCGGCGCGTCGGTGGCCATCTGGGAGCGCGACCCCGACACCGCGGCGGCAGGTGCTGCAGCGGTCGACGGCCTGCCGGTGGTGGTCGACGTCCGCGACGGCGACGCCCTCGACGCCGCGCTGGCCGCCACGCTCGAGCGCTTCGGTGGGGTCGACGTGCTGGTCAACAACGCCGGCGGCGTGTTCCACCAGCCCATCCTCGAGACGTCCGACAACGGGTTCGACGCGCTGCACCGGGCCAACCTCGGTCACGTGCTGCGCTGCACCCGCCGCGTCGCCGCCGCCATGGTCGAAGCGGGCCGGGGCGGCTGCATCATCAACGTGACGTCGATAGAGGGCGTGCGCGCCGCGCCCGGCTACGCCGCCTACGCCGCGGCCAAGGCCGGCGTCATCAGCTTCACGCAGACCGCCGCGCTGGAGCTCGCTCCCCACGACATCCGGGTCAACGCGCTGGCCCCAGACCTCTGCCTCACCGAGGGCCTGCGGGCCCTGATGGACCCCGACCAAGACGACCCCGGCGCAGCGATGGTGCCGCTCGGCCGGGCCGGCCACGTCGACGACATCGCCGGCGCCGCCCTCTACCTGGCGTCCGACCTCGGCCGCTACGTCACCGGCCAGACCCTCCACGTAGACGGCGGCACCAGCGCCGCCCAAGGCTGGTACCTCCGCGACGGCACCTGGACCCTCGGAACCTGAGAAACCCCAAGATCTGTGGGCGCACAGGCACGCAATGCGTGCTCTGGCGCCCACAGATCTTGCGTTCTTGGGTTCGGTCAGCTGCGGCTGGGGGTGATGACGGAGCGGCCGTAGCGCTCCAGGGCCTCTAGGGCCCGGTCGAGGGAGTCGGCGGGGACGGAGATGGCGTTCCAGGTGACGCCGAGCGCAGCGAGGTCGTCGAGCGCACCGAGGTGGGCGTCGGCGTCGAAGTCGTCGCTGGCGGGGTCGCCGCCGACGGGCGTCATGAACGCCACATCGATAGCGGCGCGGTCGCGGTCGGCGGCGTCGACCCGGCGCCAGAGGTCGTCGAGGAGCTCGGCGAGGTCGTCGACGGTCTCGAGCGCCGGCGTGCGCGACGTCTTGGCGACGGCGGCGGGGGCCGCGAAGGGGTTCCAGCCGTCGGCCGAGTCGGCCACCCGCTGGCGGGCCTTGGCGCTGTTGCCACCGATCCACACCGGCACCGGCGTGCTCGGCTTGGGGTTGGCGGTCTGGCCCAGCGCGGTGAAGAAGCGGCCTTCGTGCTTGAAGTCGTCGGTGGTCCAGATGCCGCGCAGCACCTCGAGCGACTCGTCGAAGCGGTCGTTGCGCTCGTCGGCGTCGACGCCCAGCGCCCGGTACTCGCCGCGCAGGTACCCGGTGCCGGCAGCCAGGGTGAAGCGGTCGTCGGAGAGCATGCACAGCGTGGCGATCGACTTCGCCACGATGAACGGGTTGCGGTACGGCAGCACGCAGATGTTGGGGATCAGGCGGATGCGCTCGGTCACCGCGGCCACGAAGGTGAGCGCCACGAACGGGTCGAGGGCGTCGTGGCCGCCGGCCTTGAGCCAGCGGTCGGTCGGCGCGGGGTGGTCGGTGAAGCCGATGCCGTCGAAGCCGGCCGCCTCGGCCGTCTGCGCGAAGCGGGTGATCGCCTCCTTGCTGAGCAGCTCGGCGCTGGCCGGGTGACCGGCCAGCGGGTAGGTGACCCAGTGCTTCATTCTCGCTCCCTGGTTGTCGCGGTCAGCGGGGCAGACCGAGGACGCGCTCGGCCACGATGTTGCGCTGGATCTCCGAGGTGCCCCCGGCGATGGTGCCGGCGAAGCTTCGCAGGTAGCGGTCGAAGCGGCTCTCGCTGTAGCTGTCGAGCTGGAGGTGGCGCAGCGGCGGGCGGGCCGTGTGGTCGAGCGACGACGGACCGAGCCGCTCCACCGCCTCCTCGCGCGCTCGCTGGATCGCCTCGGACCCCATCATCTTGAGGATCGACTGCTCGGTCGACACCATCCCGCGCTGGGTCTTGGCCAGCGTGCGGTAGCCGAGGAGCTTGAGGGCCTGGGCGTCGATGGCCACCGACCCGTACCAGTCGACGAAGCGCGGGTCGGATTCGAGGTCGGTGCCGTCGACCGCCTCGCTCATCTCGGCGAGGAAGCCGTCGAGCTCGTCGCTGTAGTCGAGCCACAGCATGGCCCGCTCGTGGCCCAGGGAGCCGTTGGCCACCTGCCAGCCGCCGTGGAGCGGGCCGAGCAGGTTCTCGGCGGGGACGACGGCGTCGTCGAAGAACACCTCGTTGAAGTCGAGGTCGTCCTTGGCCACGAACGAGCCGAAGGGCCGGCGGGTGACGCCGGGTGTGTCGGTGGGGATGAGCAGGCAGCTGATCCCCTTGTGCTTGGGCGCGTCCGGGTCGGTCCGCACGAAGGTGAGGATGACGTCGGCATCGTGGGCGCCCGAGGTCCACACCTTCTGGCCGTTCACCACGAAGTGGTCGCCGTCGCGCACCGCCTTGGTGCGCAGGCTGGCGAGGTCGGACCCGGCGCCGGGCTCGCTCATGCCGAGCGCGGCCGTCATCTCGGCCCTCAGGATCGGCACGGCCCAGCGCTGCTTCTGCTCGTCGGTGCCGAACGTGAGGATCGACGGGACGATGATGCCGAGCGCCTGCGGGTTTGTGCTGGGTGAGATGTCGCGGCGGGCCAGCTCCTGGCGGTGGACGAACTGCTCGAGGAGGCTGGCGTTGCGGCCGCCCAGCTCGGGTGGGTTGCCGGGGACGAGCCAGCCGGCGTCGAAGAGCTTGCGCTGCCACTCCCGGGCCCAACCGGGCACGTGGGCGGTGGAGCGCGGTCGCTCGGTCGTCTCATCGGGGGTGGGCATGTTGGCGTCGACCCAGTCGCCGATCTCGCGGCGGAACGCCTCTGTCGCGTCGTCGAAGGTCAGTCGCATCGTCTCAGCTCCCCGCCGCTCGTGAGCCGTCCATGACCTGGCGGCCCACCAGGGCCCGGTGCTGCGCCGCCCCGCCGAGGAGCAGCTCGCCGGCCTTGGCCCGGCGCAGGTAGAGGTGCACGTCGTTCTCCCACGTGTAGCCGATGCCGCCGAAGAGCTGGATGGCGTGGCGGAAGACGAGGTGCTGGGCGTCGCCGGCCGCAGCCTTGGCCATCGACGCGGCCAGCGAGCGGCGGTCGTCGCCCTCGGTGATCGTGAGCGCCGCGAAGTAGCAGAGCGCCCGCGCCCGCTCGATGGCCACGTGCATGTCGACGGCCTTGTGCTTCACCGCCTGGAACGAGCCAACCGGCACGCCGAACTGCTCGCGGCCCTTCACGTAGTCGAGGGCCAGGTCGAGCGCACGCTGGCACGCGCCCACCATCGTGACGGCCAGGCCGGCGAGGGCCTCGTCGAGGGCGTGGGCGAGGCCGGCGCCGGACGGATCGCCCGCCAGCCGCCGATCGTCGGCCACCACCGCCCCGTCGAGCTCCACGTCGGCGAGGTGCATCGTGTGGTCGA
>DATCYI010000160.1:0-7517 GCA_036570385.1 Acidimicrobiales bacterium
GGGGGCAACGTGCGCGGCCAGCTGGCCGAGGCCCGCGCCGCCCAGCCCATCGGCTACCGGGCGGCGCTCTCGGCCCTGCTCATGTCGCTGGCCGGCGTCGTGTTCTGCTTCACCTTCCAGGTGCCGGTCGACTCCGACGGCGAGAGCTACACCGCCGAGTCCCTCACCGTCGACTGGGCCACCTCGGCCCTCGACGTCGCCGCTGACGACCCGTCGCTCACCGCCACCGAGGTGGCGGAGTCGGTAGAGGAGTGGACCCCGGGCCGAGGCGAGGACCCGATCGCCATCGCGCTCTGGCCGTTCTCGCTGGCGCTAGCGCTGCCGGTGATCGGAGCGGGCATCGGCTTCCGGGCCGTGGCCAAGCGAGCCCGCAGCAAGATCGTCAGCCGGGCCCTGTTCGCCACCCTCTTCGGCTCGCTGCTCAGCCAGATCCCCATCTTCTTCATCCCGGCCGTGATCGCCCTCGGCGTGTCGGTCTTCCAGATCCGCCGCTACGAGACGGTCACCGCCGCGGCCGCGATGCGCGCCGAAGCGGGGCCCGACGACGCGGGCGGGGTCATCGAGGCCGACGTCGTGGAAGACGACCCGGCTGACGACGACGTCGAGCCCTACGAGGCCGACCTCGACGCCGACGACGCCACGGACGGCTCCGACCGCACCAGCTGACCGCCGCCTAGGTCGCGGCGGTGGCGGCTGAGGAGTCGATCGCCGGCGGCGGGATCGTGGTCGACGTCGTGGACGTCGACGTGGTGGTGGCCGGATCGGGCGGCGGGAGCTCGCGGCCGTCGTCGCTCGAGCACGCCGCGGCGGCGCTGAGCACGAGGACGACGGCGGCGAGGAAGCGGGCAGAGCGCGGCACGCCGACAGTGTGGACCACCACAGCAGACCTGTGATGCCACCGCCCGGCGGGACGCCTATCCTCCAGGGACCCAATGGATGCCAGACCCCGCAACCTCCGGGCCATGCTGTCGGAGTCGAAGGACCTCTCCGAGCTCATGGTCGACCTCGCCTACGCGGCGCTCTACTTCGGCGATCCCGACATGGCCGAAGAGGTCGACGGGCTCGAGGAGGAGATGTCCGACCTCGTGCACGACATGCGAGCCGTGTGCGTGCTCGCCGCCCGCCACCCCAAGGAGGCCGAGGCCATGGCCTCGGTCCTGCAGGTCATCAGCTCCATCGAGCGGATCGGCAACAGCGCCGTCGACATCGCCCGCATCGTCACCCATCGCCTCGGCATCCCGCGCGAGCTCGTGTCCGACCTCTCCAACGCGGAGGAGGTGTCGCACCGGGTCCGCATCCGCGAGGGCAGCCACCTGGCCCGCCGCCCCCTCGCCGCCCTCGAGCTCCCGATCCAGACCGGCCTGCGGGTCGTCGCCATCAGGCGCGATCGCAACTGGATCACCGACGTCGACGGTGACGCCATCTGCGTGCCGGGCGACGTGATCTTCCTGCGGGGCTCGCCCGCTGGCATCCCGCGGCTGCGCGAGCTGGCCGCCGCCCCCCACTGGGAGCCGCCCGTCCCGCCCGAGGACGGCACCCTCTCCGACCTCGACCGCGCCGTCGACGTCCTGGTCGAGATGAAGAACATCTCGGAGGTCGCGGTAGGCCTGGCCTACTCGGCGCTGGTGCTGCGCGACCAGGGCCTCGCCGCCGAGGTGCGCCAGCTCGAGGACCGCCTCGACGACATGAAGGACCGCCTCGAGCTGTGGGTGCTGCGAGCCAGCGGCGACCACCTCGACCCGTCACCCCTGCGGGGCCTGCTCCACCTAAGCCAGGCCGCCGAAGACCTCGGCGACGCCGCCCAGCAGATGGTGTGGCTCATCGAGGAGAAGGAGGAGCTCCACCCGATCCTGTCGATCGCCTTCGGCGAGTCCGATGAGATCGTGGTGCGGGTGCCGGTGGCGGCGGGCTCCGAAGCCGACGGCTCCACGCTCGCCGAGCTCCGCTTCGACATCGAGCCCGGCTTCCACATCATGGCCATCCGCCGCGGGGGCCGCTACGTCTACCGGCCCCGCGGGCACGTGCGCCTCGGCCCCGGCGACGAGCTGATCGCCTCCGGTCCCGACGAGGGCCACGTCTTGCTGGCCGAGCGGTGCGGCTGGCGCCTCACCGAGGACGAGGACACCGGGGAGCACACCTTGTCGGCGCTTCAGGACCGAAGCGGAGCTTCGGCCCTGAGTTGATTCGTGCGGCCTCCGGCCGCGCTGAGGGCTTGTGCTCAGGACCGGCGGAGCCGGATCCTTCGCGGGCGAGGGGGCACGCGGAGCGTTCCCCCTCCCGCTCCCCCTCGGCCTCGCGCTACCGCCTCGACCCTCCTGGGGATCAGGCGGACTCTGAGGGCCTCACGGCTTCTGTTATGCCGGTTATGGCTCCGGCTATGCCGGCCAGCTCGGTGGGGAGGATGATCTTGGTGGCGGTGCCGTTGGCCATCACCTGGAGGGCCTCGAGGTACTTGATGGCGATGAGGCCGTCGTCGGGGTTGCCCTCGTGGATGGCGGCGTAGACGGAGCGGATGGCGTCGGCCTCGCCCTCGGCCACGATGACCTGGCGGAACCGCTCGGCGTCGGCCACCTGGCGGATGGCCTCGGCCTGGCCCTCGGCCTCGAGGATCTGCTGCTGCTTCTGGCCCTCGGCGGCGAGGATCGCCGCCTGACGCTGACCGTCGGCGGTCGTCACTGCTGCGGTGCGGCGGCCCTCGGCCTCCGTCACCACCGCACGCCGGGTGCGCTCGGCCTTCATCTGCTCGTGCATGGCCGACATCACGTCGGCGGGCGGGTCGATGCGCTGGATCTCCACGCGGACCACCCGCACGCCCCACTTGTCGGTGGCGTCGTCGAGGATCTGGCGCAGGTTGGTGTTGATCGAGTCGCGGCTGGTCAAGGCCTCGTCGAGCTGCATGTCGCCGATCAGGTTTCGCAGGTTGGTCTGGGCCAGCTTGGTGATGGCCAGGATGAAGTTGGCCACGTTGTAGATGAGGCGCTGCGGATCGGTGGGCTCGTAGTACACGACGGCATCGACGGAGACGACGACGTTGTCGGACGTGATGACCTCCTGCGGCGGGACGTCGATCACCTGCTCGCGCATGTCGACGAGGCGCACGCTCTGGATGAACGGGATGATCAGCTGGAGGCCGGGGTCGACCGTCTCCTTGTACTTGCCGAGCTGCTCGATCACGCCGCGCTGGTGGGGGCGAACGATGCGCACGCCCGACGCGACGTAGATGAACAGGAACAGCGCCAGGATGGCGAGGAGGATCACTGCGGGGCTCACGACGACTGCTCCTTGGTGGGGATGACGATGACCCGGGTGCCGGCCACCTCTGTTATGCGAACCAGCTCACCGACGGCGAGAGCGCTGCGATCGGCCGTTTCGGCCCGCCACTCCTCGCTGTCGACCCGCACGAGCCCGGGGGAGTGGTCGGAGATCGGCTCCACCACGATGGCCGGGCGGCCGATGAGCCGGCGCGAGCCGATTCCCTCGGACCCCTCGGCCCGGTCGAGCCGCTTGGCCAGCGGCCGCAGGGCGAGGAAGGCCAGCACCGAGATGCCGACGAACGCCAACCACTCGATGGCGAGGGCCACGCCGGCGAAGGCAAGGATCGCGGCCACAGCGGCACCGACGCCGAACGGCGCCAGGAAGAACGCGCCGGGCGTGGCCATCTCCCCGATGCCGAAGAGCACCGCCGCGCCCAACCAGATCCACCGCCACTGCTCTGGTTCGTCCATGGGCGAACCCTACCGATTCGCCCGAGTCTCGGTCGTTTGGGCTCAGACCTCGAAGGTCCCCGCCGGCACCTCGGTGGCGTACGTGTCGGCGATGAGGCGCTCACCACCGACATCTGTGAGCAGCTGGGCGCCTTGCGCCGAGAGGCAGATCGTGTCAGCGCCGCTGCCCGTGCCGTCGATCGGCGTGCCGGCCTTCGGCGCCGTGGTGAGGCAGGTCACTTCGGCGCCGGCGATGGTGCGGTCCTCGACCATGATGTCGAAGCGGTCGCGGCTGGCGGCCAGCGATTCGGTGAACTCCGCCAGCGCCTCCTGCGTGAAGACCCCGGCCGGCTCGACCGCGGCCGTCGAGCGGCTGCAGTCGAGGTCTGCGCCCTCCTCGGAGTCGTCGGTCGGCGTGCACCGGTAGGTGATCCCGTCGCGGATGACGCGGCTCTCGACCACCCGGTCGCCGACGACCACGTCGAAGCGGTGGTCAGGTGGGGCCTGGGACACCACGACGGAAGCGCCGTCAGAGCCGTTGTAGGTGGCGCGGAAGGTGGCGGTGGTGCCCCTGGCCGCTAGCGCCAGCACATCGGCGACCTCCGGTTCCAGGCCGGCCTCGATGGCGGCCTCGCGGACCTGGTCGGCGCGATCGGATCCGAGCTCGGCGGTGCCCTCGTCGCCGCCGCAGGCCATCAGCAGCGCCACCAGTGCGAGCGCCGTGCGCCAGAGGGTTGGTGGGACTCGAGGCACGGGGCGGCAGCGTAGCCACCGGCCCTTCACCTACCATCCAGGCGATGGCACGACTCGCCGCTGGGTCTTCAGGCTCTGCCGATGGGTCCGACGACGTCGCCACCACCACCGACGCGGCCGGCGACGCGCCACCCCTCACCCCGAGGTCGCGCCTCGGCTCCGCGCTGCTCGGCATCGGCATCGGTGCGGGCGTCGGGGTCGCGTGCATCGCCATCGCCTTCTCGATCATCGCCATCCCGCTCTACGTCCTCGCCTCGACCGAGCCCGGCTCCGGTCTCGACCGCACCCTCGTGCGGCGCGGCCTCTTCCAGGTGGCGCTGCCCCTCGGGGTCGTCGCCGGCACGGTGGCCGGCATCGTGGTCGGC
This sequence comes from Acidimicrobiales bacterium, assembly GCA_036570385.1. Lineage (GTDB taxonomy): Bacteria > Actinomycetota > Acidimicrobiia > Acidimicrobiales > VFJN01 > VFJN01. The sequence continues at coordinate 4,823 of DATCYI010000160.1, forward strand.
GTCTGGTACTCCCGAGGCGGTCGCCTGCCGACTGACCGCACGCCGCTCTACGAGCAGTAGTGCCCTCGCCCCGCCCACGCGGGTGATCCTCGGAGTGGTGGGCGAGGCTTTGCGCGGGCGGCCCGTATCGTGGCGACGATGCCCGAGCCGCTCTGCTTGCTGACAGTCCACGCCCACCCTGATGACGAGTCGTCCAAGGGCGCCGGCACCGTTGCCCGCTACCACGCTGAGGGCGTTCGCACCGTGCTCGTGTGCTGCACCGGCGGCGAGGAGGGCGACATCCTGAACCCGGCGATGGACCGTGACGAGGTCCGTGCCGACCTGCCCGCCGTGCGCAAGGCAGAGCTCGACCAGGCCGCGGAGATCATCGGCTACGACGAGGTGGTGATGCTCGGCTACCGCGACTCAGGCATGCCCGACTCGGAGGCGAACGCCCGCCCCGAGGCCTTCGCCAACGCCGACTTCGACGAGGCCGTCGGCCGCCTCGTGGCCGAGATCCGGCGCACCCGTCCCCAGGTGGTCATCACCTATGGCGATGAGCAGCAGGGCTACCCGCACCCCGATCACCTGCGGGTGCACGACATCACCCACCCGGCGATCGATCGTGCGGCCGACCCGGCCTGGTACCCGGAGGCGGGGGAGCCGTGGCAGGTGTCGAAGGTGTACTACTCGGTGTGGTCCAAGCGGCGCATCGAGCTGCTCCACGCCAAGCACCTGGAGCTGGAGATCGAGTCGCCCTACAGCGCCGAGTGGCTCGACCGGCCGTGGCAGGACCATCGCATCACGACGATGATCGACATCGAGGGCTATGCCGACGTGCGGTTCGACGCGCTGCTCGCGCACGCGACTCAGATCGATCCGGAGTCGCCGTTCTGGTTCAGCCTCCCGCGCGAAGTCGCCGCCACGGTGCACCCCTACGACGACTACATCCTCGCCACGAGCCTCGTGGAAGCGCCGACGATGGAGGACGACCTCTTCGCCGGTCTGCGGGAAGACGACCAGTAGGTTCTGTTCCGGTCCACCAGGAGGTCCCGATGGCCAAGTACCTGAGCCAGGAGTGGCTCGACCTGCAGCGCGAGCTCGCCGCCGACCTGCCCGAGCGCCCGGGAGCCACGGCAGTGGTTCAGTACGTGGTGTCAGGCACCCCGGACGGCGACGTCAGCTTCGCCCACCGCTTCGTCGACGGCCGGCTCGTCGGCAGCACCCTCGGGACCGACGCCGATGCCGACGTGACGCTCCTCGAGACCTACGCCGACTCGCTGCAGATCGCTCAGGGCGACCTCGACGCGAACGCCGCCTTCATGCAGGGGAGGGTCAAGGTCACCGGCGACATGGGCAAGCTGATGTCGCTGATGCCGCTGACCCAGAGCGACGACTACAAGGAGCTCACGGGCCAGCTGGCCGAGCGCACCGAGTTCTAGGCCGCACCTCTAGTGTCGTGTCGTAGCGCAGGGGGTACACCAGGGCCACCCACGTCCGCTGCCAACCCAGGAACCGGGCGGAGCACCAAAGGAGAACCAATGACCGATCTCGTGACCGACCTGACCGACGAGGACATCCGTACGGAGCTCACCGCCGCCGACCCGCTGGCCCAGGGCGATGACGACGCCACGGATCCCGGTGACGCCACGGACAGCGACGACGACGGCACCGATGCCGACGACGACGCCACCGATGGCGACGCCGACGGCACGGACGCCTGACCTGTCCCCGGCCCTGTCGGCCCTGGGTCGCTGCGTCGGCGAGGAGCAGCGCTTCCTCGCCGACGCGTTCACCCGCTCACCCCACCGGTTCAGCGGCGGCGGCTTCGACGATCTGCTGAGCCTGGCCGACGTCGACGACCAGCTCAGTGGAGCCGGCCTGCGTCGGCCTGCCGTGCGCCTCGTGCGAGACGGCGAGGTGCTCGATCCGTCCAGCTGGACCCGACGGGCACGGACCGGGGCCGTGTGGATCGACGACCTGGTCCATCCGGCGCGCACGCTCGCGCTCTTCGCCGACGGTGCCACGATCGTGCTGCAGTCGCTGCACCGGTGGTGGCCGCGCATCGCCATGTTCTGCCGCGAGCTGGAGGGGGCGCTCGGCCACGCCGTGCAGGCCAACGCCTACCTGACCCCGCCCGGGGCGGCCGGGCTGACCCCGCACCACGACACCCACGACGTCTTCGTCTTGCAGGTGCACGGCACCAAGCACTGGGTGATCAGAGAGCCGCTGGTGGAGGCCCCGCTCGACCGCCACCGGTCCGACCACGAGCTCGCCGCCGAGCAGACGGTGCTCTTAGAGGCGGACATGGCGCCGGGTGACTGCCTGTACCTGCCGCGCGGCTACATCCACTCCGCCGCCGCGCAAGAGGGCGTCTCGCTGCACCTCACGATCGGCGTGCTCGCCACCACCGTGCACGACCTGCTCCGTCGGGTCGTCGACGGCACGGCCGACGACCCGACGTTCCGACGGGCTCTGCCTCCCGGCCACGCCTCCGACGTCGCCACTGCGCGCACCGTCATCAAGGACGCCATCGCCGCGCTCACCGACTGGTTGGACGGCGTCGACGTCGACGCGCTCGGCGACGGCCTCGTGGAGTCCGCGGCGCGCCGGCGCAGCCCCCTGCTCGACGGCCAGCTGCTCGACCTCGCCGGCCTGGCCGACATCGACGACGCGTCGGTGCTGGTGCGGCGCCAGGGTGTTGTGCCGCGCTACG
>DATCYI010000161.1:0-1805 GCA_036570385.1 Acidimicrobiales bacterium
GCAACCGGCGATAAAGCCGGAGAAGGCGAAGACGACGACCTTCACGGTGCGGACCCGCACGCCGAGGGTGGCGGCCGCGAGCTCGCTGTCGCGCACGGCGGTGAGCTGCCGGCCGAACCAGCTGCGGCGGACCACGCCCACGACGATGGCGAGGACCACGAACACGATCGAGCACCACACCGCGAACGCCGCATCGGAGCGCAGCGAGATGCCGAAGAGCTCGGGGCGGCCGACCGGCATCCCGCCGAGACCGAACACGCTGGCCTGGCCGAGGATCGCGTCGCGCCCGATGAGGGCGATGCCGAAGGTGCTCAGCGCCAGGTGCAAGCCGCGCAGCCGGACCGATGGCAGGGCGACGAGGACGCTGAGCGCGCAGGCCACCAGCCCGCCCGCGATCATCCCGAGCACGCTGTCGCCTCCGAAGAGCTTGCCGGTGATGAAGGCGCCGACGCCCACGAACAGGTACTGAGTCAGCGACACCTGGCCCGACAGCCCGGTGACCGCGACGAGCGACAGCGCGATGGTGGCGATGACCAGGGCGCGCACGAGGTGGGTGTGGATGTCGCCGTCGGTGACGTTGACCGCGAGCAGCACGAAGCCCACGAGGGCGACGGCACCGACCAGCGACGATCGCAGCGAGGGCACGTCTGGTTGGTCGCGTCCCACCAGCCGCCCGGCCGAGAGGCGGAACGACGGCACCAGCAGCACCGCCACGACGAGGAAGATGCCCGGGATCGCCAGCTGGATCCGCACGAACGCATCGCTGTCGGGCCAGAGCCACGAGACGTTTGTGAGCTCCTGGCAGAGCCCGAGGAGGATCGCGCCTAGGAAGGTCATCGGCAGGCTGGTGAGCCGGCCGATCATGGCGGCGCCATAGGCGTTCAGCACCAGCAGCGTCAGAACGATGGCGTTGAGGTTCTGGCCGCCGGCGAACAGCACGCCGCCGAGGCCGGCGAGGCAGAAGCCGATGACCCAGCTCAGTCGCCCGATCGAGGTGGAGCGCACGCCGTTGAGGCCCGCAAGCTCGCGGTCGTCCACGACCGCGCGCATGCGCGCTCCTGTGGGCGTGCGGAACAGCAGGAAGCGCAGCCCGAAGGCGACAGCGGCGGCGACGATCACCTGCGCGATCCGGTCGTAGGTGATCGGGACGCTCAGCAGCTCGATGCGCCGCTGCCCGAAGAGGTAGGGGACGTTGCGCGCCACGGCCGGGTCGAACACCCGCTGGGCGATTCCGAGCAGGCCGACGGTGAGCGCCACCGTGGCCACGAGCGACGTGGCGTAGTCGGCGCCCTGGAAGCGGCGCAGCAGGCGCTCCGCGATCAGCCCCATGAGCGGGGCCAGGCCGAGCACCACGATCACCAGCGCGACAGGGGTCGGCAGGGCGTGGACGACCCGGAGCTCGTAGTACACGAACGCGGCGATCATTCCGACCGCCCCGTGAGCGAAGTTGAAGACGCCGGTGACGGTGTAGGTGAGCACCAGCCCCATCGCGGCGATCGCGTAGACGCAGCCCAGCATCAGCCCGAACAGCGTGAACTGGAACAGCTCCGTCACGTGCCGCTTCCCAGGTAGGCGGCGTGGATGGCGTCGCTGGCCGCGGCAACGTCGGCGGCGCCGTCGTAGGTGATGACGCCGTGGGCCATCACGCACACGTGGGAGGCGTAGCGGGTGCCGATGGAGGCGAACTGCTCGACCACCAGCACCGACACCCCGAGGTCGGAGACGCCCGCGACCGCTTCGTAGAGCTCGGCCACCACCAGCGGGGCCAGGCCCATGGAGAGCTCGTCGATCAGCAAGACGGTGGG
>DATCYI010000162.1:0-2277 GCA_036570385.1 Acidimicrobiales bacterium
CGCGGCGAGCCGGCTGGCGCTCTGGCGCTCCTGGCGGGCGACGAGTCGGCCGGTCAGCCGGTAGCCGTTGCGCTCGGCCACGGCCTCGTCGGCGGCGACCAGGCGCGACAGCGCCGTGCGGGTGGAGCCCTCGGTCATGCCGAAGAGCGCGGTGGTCCGCACGAGCAGCGACGTGGGCAGCCAGGGCGGCTCCGTGCCGAGGAGCACCGAGGCGAGGACCGAGCGAGCGGTGAGCGGGGTATTACGTGCTAGCGACATCTGTCGAGAAAGTGTAAGGTATTGGTCATGGTCGCGGTGACAGAGGTTCGCACGACGATGGTCCCCTCCGAGGACGTCCTGCCCGACGTCCTCCCCACCGAGCGCCTTACGGCTACGGGCATGGCGGCTCCCGAGCTGCGGGCCGAGCTCCGCAAGATCGACGACGTGCGCAACGTCGGCAGCGTGCTGCTCACCTGGGCTCACGCGGCGGTCACCATCGGCGCAGCCGTCTGGATCGACCACCCGCTGGCCTACGCGGCGGCGTTCGTGTTCATGGGCCCGGTGTTCGCCCGCTTCGCGATCATCGGCCACGAGGCGGCCCACAAGATGCTCTTCACCAACAAGCGAGCGAACGACTTCGTCGGCCGCTGGCTGCTGGCCTACCCGGCGTTCATCCCGCTCGAGGCCTACCGGCGCGGGCACTTCGCCCACCACAAGGAGGAGTTCGGCGCCAGCGAGCCCGACATGAACCTCTACCGGGGCTACCCGATCACCCCCGCCAGCTTCCGCCGCAAGCTGTGGCGCGACGCCCGCGGCTCGTCGGGCTGGAAGAACCTGAAGGGCCTGCTCGGCGCGCTGCGCAGCGAGTCGGCCCGACCGGTCGTGCTGCGCATCCTCGCGATGCAGCTCCCGCTCATCGCGGCGGCCGTGCTCCTCGGCCGGTGGTGGCTCTACCCGGTGCTGTGGCTGGGCCCGTGGCTCACCGTCTGGCGCGTGATCAACCGCCTGCGGGCCATCGCCGAGCACGGCGGGATGCAGCACTCGAAGGACCGCCGCCAGACCACCCACCACGTCGAGCAGTCGTGGATCGCCAACTTCTGGCTCGTGCCGTTCAACACCGGCTGGCACCTGGCCCACCACGTCGACATGGGCGTGCCGTGGCGCAACCTGCCCCGCCTCCACGGCGAGCTCGTCGCCGCCGGCTGGGTCACGCCCGACCACACCTACCCCAGCTACCGCGCCCTCTGGCGAGCCCTGCGCTCTGGCCAACCCACCTGACGCGTCAGGCCGGGTCGGGGTCGTCGTTGTCGGCCGGCTGGTGAGGGTGCGGATGCTGGTGGTCGTCGACGTGCTGATGCGCCTCAGCGCCCGCCGCTGAGCCTCCGCCGGCGTCGGTGTCGGGGACGTCGCCGTCGACCACGCGCAAGCCCTGGCGCCCGGCCTCCTCCGCCCGTGAGAGCACCTCGCGCAGCGGGCGACCGGTGCTGCGGGCGACGTGAGCGGCATCGTCGTGCTCGACCTTTATCCGCCCCGGGCTGACCTTCACCCGCACGGGCAGGCCGTCGACCTCGACGCTGTCCTGCCGGCGGGTGACCGGCCAGCGCTCCAGCGGAGTGCCCCGGACGCCGAGCGAGCCGGTCTCGGCGGTGAGCGTGGCGGCGATCTGCTCGGCCATGGCCACGTCGGCCAGGGCCGACACCGTGTGCGCCGGCCGGCCCTTCTTCATGAGGATCGGGGTGACCCACGCGTCGTGGGCCCCGGCCGCCATCAGCGCGCTGATGGCGTGGGCGAGGGTCTCGCCGGTGGCGTCGTCGACGTTGGCCTCCAGGAGCACCACGGGCTGGCCGGTGCCGAGCGCTGCGACGGATGTGCCGATGACCACCTGCGTGGCGTTCGGACGACCGTCGATCTCGCGGGTGCCCGCGCCGAAGCCGCTGCGCTCGACGGTCATCGGCGGGAGCGGACCGAACCCGACCGCGAGGGCCGCGAGCAGCGCCGCGCCGGTTGGGGTGGTGAGCTCGACGCCGAGGTCGAGCCCCCTGGTGGGAGCGCGCACCGAGGCCAGCAGCTCGACCACCGCCGGAGCGGGGTTCGGGATCATGCCGTGAGAGGCGCGGACCATGCCGGTGCCGGTCGTGACCGTGGAGGCGTGGACCTCGTCGACGCCGAGCAGCTCGAGCGCGATGCAGGTGCCGACCACGTCGACGATGGCGTCGATGCCGCCGACCTCGTGGAAGTGGACCTGCTCCGCGGGGCGGCGGTGCAGCCTGCCCTCGGCGTCGGCCAGGGCGGCGAACA
>DATCYI010000163.1:0-4828 GCA_036570385.1 Acidimicrobiales bacterium
GTACGCGGCGGTGAACTGGATCAAGTTCCGCAGCTTGTTCTCGGTGCCCTTCGACAGCCAGGGCATCTCGATAGTCGATCCGGTGCGGCAGCACTTCCTCGAGGCCAACGACGGCTCCTTCTTCGGGCTCCAGTTCGTGCCCACCACCCTCGTGCAGTACCTGCGGCCCGATGCCCTCGACCTCACGTCGACGTTCCCCTTCGTCGACTTCGCCTCGCCGACCGCGCCCATCGGCGACGTCACCTTCGACCTCATCGACCAGACGGCGAGCCTGCCGACGTCGATGCCGGCGCTCCTGATCGCCGGACTGGTGGGCGTGTGGGCCCTCGTGCGCGGCGTCGGAGCAGTCCGTCCGTCGTCGCTCAGCTCGCTGGGGGTGCCGCTGCTGGCAGCGGCGGGCGCGGGCGTGACCATCCTGCCCTTCGGCTACATCGCCCAGCGCTACCTCGCCGACCTGCTGCCGCTGCTGGCCCTGAGCGCGCTCATCGGCGTCCAGGTGCTGCTGAGCCGATCCGCGGGCGGGGTACGGCGCTGGCGGACCGTCTCGTTCGCCGCGCTGGGCGCGCTGGTGGTGGTCGGGTGCTGGACGAACCTGTCGCTCGCCCTCGTCTACCAGCGGCTCTACAGCCCCAACGTGGAGCCCTCGGTCATCGCCGCGTTCGTGGACACCCGCTACGACGTCAGCCAGAGCCTCGGCCTGGATCCAGCGATCCCGCTGCGCACCGGGCGCGACCTTCCCGACACAGCCCCGCGGGGCACGCTGTTCGTGGTCGGCGATTGCGAGGGCCTGTACCTGAGCGACGGCATGCGCACCGACGCGATCAAGCACACGCCCTGGAACGGGGTGGAGCGGGGCGAGGCGGGCGGTCGGTTCCGGCTGGAAGTCGTCTTCGACGACGCCCCCGCCGGCAGCCGGGAGCCTCTGCTGTCGATCGACGCCGGCGACGAGGCCGGCATGATCTGGGCCGAACGTGGGGCCGGCGGTGTGGCCATCGGCTTCGGCGGCGTGGGCTTCGCCGCCGAGAGCCGCGTGCTCCCGATCGCCGACGGCCGGGCCCACGAGCTCGACCTGCTGGTCGACGTCCACCTGCGCCAGATCCAGGTGGTCGTGGACGGCCAGCGGGTGCTCGAGACCATCGCCGCCGGCGACCTCCGCCCCACCTTCACGGTCGGGCGCGACACGATCGACGACCCCGCCGTCGCCGCCCACTTCTCCGGGACGCTCACGCCCCTCCCCGAGCAGACCCGCGTCTGCCGCGAGCTCCTCGCCGAAGCGGACGCCCGCTGACCGCGTCTAGCGGGCCGGTTCGAGCTCCATCAGGAACTGGTAGGCGAAGAGCTGGGGGCGCACGGCCACCGCAGCCTTGTCGATCCGATCGACGAGCCGACGGGCCGACGACGGCGCGCCCTCGCCTGATCCGCCGCGCTCCACGACCTCCAGCGGCAGCCCGATGGCCTCGGTGCGACGCACCCCCCACCCGGCCGACTCCACCAGGCGGGTGAAGCTGCGCTTGGTGAAGAAGCGGACGTGGCCGCGATCGAGGATGCCGCGGGCGTCGTAGTCGAAGCGCCCCAGCGCCACACGGGCCCGCGGGTACCAGTGGCCGAAGTTCGGGATGCTGGCGATGACCGAGCCACCGGGACGCAAGCGCCCGCGGATGTCGTCGAGCAGCGCCTCAGGGTGGCGGACGTGCTCGAGGACGTCGGCGCAGATGACGACGTCGAAGCCGTCGCCCACCTCGTCGGGGATGCCCTGCTCGAGATCGGCGCTGACGAAGTGGGCCATGCGCTCGCGCACGCCCTTCAGCTCCTCGAGGTCGACGCCCACCACCTCGTGGCCGAGGCCCGACAGCAGCGCGGCGAGCGATCCGTCGGAGCAGCCGAGGTCGAGCACGCGGCTGGCCGGCCGCTGCTCCATCCAGCCCAGGATCCGCCGGTGGGAGCTGCCGTCGCCGTCCTTCAGCTCGTAGCCCTCGTCCTTGAACGCCAGCTCGCCCGACCCGAACCCCATCTTGTGGGCGCGGTAGCGCAGGACGTCACGGGTGACGTCCTTGGCGTACTTCACGCCGTCGACGTAGCAGATCTCGTCGCCGTAGTAGGTGGGGATCGGCACCTCGGCGATGCGACGGCCGGCCTCGTGCATCTGCACGATGATCTGGGTGTCGAAGTTGAAGCCGTCGGCGTTGCGCTCGAAGGGCACCGACTCCAGCGCCTTGACGGAGTAGGCCCGGTAGCCCGAGTGCCACTCCGACAGATCGGTGCCCACCACCGCGTTCTGCATGGTGGTGAGGATCCGGTTGCCGGCGTACTTGTAGGCGGGCATCCCGCCGCGGCGGGCCTCGCCGCGGGTCATGATGCGCGAGCCCATCACGAGGTCAGCCTCGCCGGACGCGATCGGGGCGACCATGGCCGGCAGCATCTCGGGGGCGTACTGGCCGTCGCCGTGGAGCAGCACCACCACGTCCCAGCCGTTGTCGATGGCGTAGCGGTAGCCCCACTTCTGGTTGCCGCCGTAGCCGAGGTTCTCGGCGTGGCGCACGACCGTGATCGGCAGGTGGTCCTTCTGCTGCTGGTAGCCGAGGCCGACCAGGTAGGTGGAGTCCTGGCTGTGGTCGTCGCCGACGAGGATCTCGTGGATGCTGTCGTGCATCTCGTCGGGGATCCGATCGAGCACTTGCGCCAGCGTCGAGGCCGCGTTGTAGGCGACCACCAGGATCCCGATCTTCGTCATGACCGGCTGAGCCTACCGAGTTGCGTGCTCATGGCCGATAGGGTCGCCGCCGATGAGCTCGACCGTCGCCCTCGTCCACGGCTTCGCCACCACCAGCGCCCGCACGTGGGGCGACAACGGCTGGCTCGACCTGCTCGGCGACGTGGGTCGCACCACGCTGCCGATCGACCTGCTCGGCCACGGCACCGCCGACAAGCCCCACGATCCCGCCGCCTACGAGGCCATGGAGTCGCTGGTGGCGGACCAGCTGCCCGCCGAGCCGGTCGACGCGATCGGCTTCTCGCTCGGCGCCCGCGTCCTGCTCACCCTGGCCACCGACGCCCCCGAGCGCTTCGACCGGCTGGTGCTCACCGGGGTCGGCGCGAACCTTCTGCGCAGCGACCCCAGCGACCTGATCCTCAAGGCCATCGAGGGCGAGGGCGATCCCGCCAACCCGGTCGTGCAGTACTTCGCCGGGCTGGCGTCGCACCCCGACGTCGACCGTGAGGCCCTGGCCGCCTGCCTGCGCTCGCCGCGCCCGCTGCTGACCCCCGAGCGCCTGGCCAAGGTGGAGATCCCGGTGCTGGTGGTCATCGGCGACAAGGACTTCGCGGGTCCGGGCGAGCCCTTGGCCGAGGCGCTGCCCAACGCCAAGCTGGTGACCCTGCGCAACGTCGACCACTTCGCCACCCCCAAGGACTTCGGGTGCATCGATGCCGTGCTCGACTTCCTCGGGGCCAGCTGAGCGGTGAGCCGCGAGTTCATCTTCGGCGTCGACCTCGACGGGGTCTGCGGCGACTACACGGCGGCCTTCCGCTCAGTGGTCGCCGAAGACCGCGGCGTCGACGCGGCGACCCTCGGCGACGCCCGATCGTGGGACTTCGCGGAGTGGGGCATCGACGGGCCCGACGAGTTCGATCGGCTCCACCGCCTCGCCGTGCTGGAGCACCGCATGTTCCGCAAGATGCCGGCGCTGCCGGGCGTCGCTGAAGCGCTCTGGCGCCTCTCCGACGCCGGCGTGTGGATCCGGATCATCACCCACCGACTGTGCGTGAACTGGGGCCACGCCGTGGCCGTGGCCGACACCGTGGCCTGGCTCGACGAGACCGGCATCCCCTACCGCGACATCTGCTTCCTCGGCGCCAAGCCAGAGGTCGAGGCCCACTGCTACATCGACGACGGCCCCCACAACGTGGTGGCGCTGCGCGAGGCCGGCAACCACGTGATCGTCTACGACGCGCCCTACAACCTCGACCTCGACGGGCCCCGGGCCCACTCGTGGGAGGAGGCCGAGGCGCTCGTCACCGACCGCGTGGCGGAGGTCGGCCTGCCGCTCCAGCACCAGCTCCCCGGCCTCGACGCCGGCGCCGACCGCCTGACCCGCCGCATCACCCACCCCTGGACCTGACCAACGGCGAGCGAAGCGAGCTTCGTCGGTCAGAACCAGAGGACAGCCGGCGCAGCCGACCCCGCCCTCCTGGCGAAGCCCATCAGGTGTTCTGGACCAGGAGGCCGCCGTCGACCGGGATGACGGCACCGGTGAGGTACGACGACGCGGGCAGCACCAGGCCGACGGTGATCTGGGCCACCTCTTCGGGATCGCCGTAGCGGCGCATCGGCACGCGACGGCGGGCGAACTTCTCCTTGGCCTCGTCGGGGATGCCAGCGGTCATGCCGGTGCGGATCGGACCGGGGCAGATGCAGTTCACCGTCACGCCCCGGGGGGCCAGCTCGACCGCCAGGGCCCGGGTGAGCCCCACCACGCCGTGCTTCGACGCGGTGTACGCGGCCATGGCCGCGGTGGCGCCGAGCCCCTCTGTCGAGGCGACGTTGACGATGCGGCCCGCGCCGTCGCGCGTGAGGTCGGCCAGCGCGGCGCGGATCGTACGGGTGTAGGCGGTGAGGTTCACGGCCAGGGTGGCGGCCCAGGCGTCGTCGAAGCTCGGATCGTCGATCGGCGCCGGCAGGGCGATGCCGGCGTTGTTGATCAGGATGTCGATCGGCCCGAGCGCGCCGCGGGCCTGGGCCATCGCGGCATCGGTCGCCGAGGGGTCCGCGAGGTCGACGCCGATCGCCACGGCCCGCCCGCCGGCCTGCTCGATCTCGCCCGCCACCCGT
>DATCYI010000164.1:0-1622 GCA_036570385.1 Acidimicrobiales bacterium
TCGATCACGTCGCTGCAGGCCGTGTACGTGCCCGCCGACGACTACACCGACCCGGCGCCGTTCACCACCTTCACCCACCTCGACGCCACCACCGAGCTCTCCCGCGACATCGCTTCGCTCGGCATCTACCCGGCCGTGGACCCGCTGTCGTCGACCTCCAGCATCCTCTCGCCTGAGGTCGTCGGCGAGCGTCACTACAACGTGGCCCGCCGCGTGCAGGAGACGCTGCAGCGCTACAAGGAGCTGCAGGACATCATCGCCATCCTGGGCCTCGACGAGCTCTCCGAGGAAGACCGCGTCACGGTCGCCCGGGCCCGCAAGATCCAGCGGTTCCTGTCGCAGCCGATGTTCGTGGCCGAGGTGTTCACCGGCCTCCCCGGCGTGTTCACGCCGGTCGAGGAGACCGTCGACTCCTTCGAGCAGCTCGTCAACGGTGACCTCGACGATCTTCCCGAGCAGGCGTTCCTGAACGTCGGCGGCGCCGAGTCGGCTCGGGCCAAGGCCGCCGAGCTCCGCAAGAGCGCAGGCGAGTAGCAGTGACCCTGCACGTCGAGGTCGTGTCGCCGGAGCGCATCCTCTGGACCGGTGAGGCCGAGATGGTCAGCGCGCGCACGCTGGGCGGAGGCGACATCGCCTTCCTGACGGGCCACGCACCCTTCGTGGGCGCGCTCGACATCGGCAAGGTCACCGTCCGGCCCGCAGAGGGCTCGGACGAGCTCGTTGCCGTGCACGGAGGGTTCATCGAGGTCAGCAACGACCGCGTCACGATCCTCTCCGACGTCGCCGAGGTGGCCAGCCAGATCGACGTCGAGCGGGCCCGGCGGGCCGCCGAGCGTGCCGAGGCGGCTCTGCGCGCGGAGCAGGACGTCGAGGCCGAGGCTGCACTCCGGCGGGCTCACGTCCGTCTGGCTGTGGCCGGCGGCGCCGTCGGCGCCAGCCACTGACGCCGACGTCTGAACCGCACGCCACCTCGAACCTGCGACACCGGCGGCCCAACCGGGCCCCGCGTGTCGCACGTTCGCGTCTGGGCCGCTTCGCAGGCAGGGTGAGCGTGGTCTGTAGTCTCGCTCGATGGCCCGTCAGCGCCTCGGCGTCGTGCTGCTCGTACCGCAGCCGCTGGCCACTGAGGTCGACGGCGTCCGCCGGGCCCTTGGTGATGGCGCCCTGGCCCGAATCGCTCCGCACATCACGCTCGTGCCCCCGGTCAACGTCGCCGAGCGCGACCTCCCCGAGGCCCTGGCCATCGTGCGCCGGGCGGCCGGAGCCTCGCGACCCCTTCACCTCACGCTGGGGCCGGTCGTGACGTTCGCGCCGGTCAACCCGGTCGCCTACCTCCACGTGGGGGGCGACGAGGAGCAGCTATCAGCGGTCCACGAGCTGCGCGAAGCGTGCCTCGCCGGCCCGCTCGAGCGCCGCAGCGAGCACGCGTTCGTCCCGCACGTCACCGTCGCCGACGAGCTTCCGCAGGAGCGGCTGCAGGCGGCCGGCACCGCGCGGGCCCCCTTCCGGGCCGAGCTGCTCGTGGAGAGCGTCCACGTGCTCGCCGAGCAGCCGGGCCGGATCTGGCGACCGGTCGCCGACGCACCGCTGGGCGATCCCGCCGCCCCGGTGGGCCGGGGGAG
>DATCYI010000165.1:0-5639 GCA_036570385.1 Acidimicrobiales bacterium
ACGTCGGCCGCGGTCTGGTCGAGGGGGAGGCAGTCGTGCTCGGGCATGTAGCCGAGGCGGCTGCGGGCGGCGATCGGGTCGGCCGCCACGTCGACGCCGCAGACCTCGAGCGAGCCCTCGGTCGGGTGGCTCAGGCCGAGCATCATCCTGAACAGGGTGGTCTTGCCCGCGCCGTTGGCCCCGACGAGGCCAACCCGCCCCCGCGGCACCTCCACGTCGAGCCCGTCGACGGCCGTGACCTCCGGATACCGCTTCACGAGGCCGCGGGTGCGCAGCAGTGGAGCCGGGCCGGTCATCGCCGCAGTCTGGCAGGCGTCGCGCGCCCGCGTTGGGCAGGAATGGCGGATTTCCCCTCAGGAGGGCCTAGGCTTGTCGCAATCGAGGAAGTCAGTCGGACTTGCTTGCAGTGAAGATAGAGAGACACATCAGTGGCAACTGGAACCGTGAAGTTTTTCAACGCCGAGAAGGGCTTCGGCTTCATCTCGCGCGAGCAGGGTGACGACGTCTTCGTTCACTTCTCCAACATCCAGGGCTCTGGCTACAAGACCCTCGACGAGGGTCAGCAGGTCGAGTTCGACGTGGCTCCGGGCCGCAAGGGCGAGGAAGCCCAGAACGTCCGCGTCATCTAGCACTTAGCAAATAGCAAAGCTGACGGAGCCGCCGGCACCTCGTGCCGGCGGCTCCGTCATGCTGGTGGTCAGGAAGGAGAACGGGCATGGCACAGCGGACGAGCTTCGAGAAGCTCCAACGAGATCGAGCGAAGAAGGCCAAGCAGGCCGCCAAGCGCGAGAAGCGCCTGGAGAAGGGCACCGAGGTCGAGGAGGAGAGCGATGAGCTGACTCCCCTGGGCGACCCGGGAACCGAGCTCACGGCTGGCGAGCTGCTCGCACGGGTCGAGGAGATCCACCGCCTGTTCGACGCGAAGAAGATCAGCTTCGAGGACTTCGAGGAGCAGAAGGCGGACCTCATGGCCCGCATCTCCGTCGACTAGTCCGATCGGCACCCGGCGGGCGCCGGCTGATCAGATCAGCACGATCGACAGGCTCACCAGACCGAGGACGAAGGTCCCGGCTGCGGTGACGGCTACGGCGGGCAGCGACACGATGTGCTGCCCCGCCGCCAGCCGGTCGTAGCGGTGCGCGTAGCGCCGCTCGGCGGTGACGACCATCACCGCCGCGGCCGCGAGGCTCGCCATCACCAGGGCCGCGAAGGTCACCCCCGCTCCGGTCTGCTTGCCGGCCAAGGTGCCGGCGGCGACGAAGGACAGGGCGGTCCGGACCCACGCCAGCGTGGTCCGTTCGTTCTGGAGCCCCGGGTCCCAGCCCGGGCTGTCGGGTGACGACATCAGCCGATGAGGATCAGCACGATGGCGAGCCCGGCGCCGGCGCTGAGCCCGTAGGCGATCACCGGCGCCAGCTGGTTCATCGGCAGCGAGGTGGAGCGCCGCAGCGCGAGCTCGGAGCGGAGCCACCGCCGGAACGCGAAGGCGGCCAGCACGCCGCCGAGGAGCACGAGGAACCCCGCCAGCGTGCGCCGACCCCACTCCGGGACGGTCGTGACGAGGGCTTCGACGCCGATGCCCGCCGCGATCAGGGCCAGCGAGGTGCGGATCCACGCCAGGAACGTGCGCTCGTTGGCGAAGGAGAACCGCGGGTCGGGGTCGCTGCCCTCGGCCTCGAGCCGTCGTGTCCAGTCGAGGATCCGCGCCATGGCGTCAGTCTGTCAGCGCGTGACCCTTGACCACGCGCTTGGCGATCGACCACCGGTGCACCTCGGAGGGGCCGTCGTAGATGCGAAAGGCCCGCACGTCGCGGAAGATCCGCTCGACGACGGTCTCGGACGTGACCCCCCGCCCGCCGAGGATCTGGACGCAGCGGTCGGCGACGCGCCAGACCGCCTCCGCGCAGATCGTCTTGGCGATGCTCGACTCCATGCTCGCCCGCTCCCCCTGGTCGAGCAGCCAAGCGGTGTGCCAGATCTGAAGCCGGGCGGTGCGGATGTCCATCTCGTTGTCGGCCAGCATGAAGCCGACCCCCTCGTGGGCGGCCAGCGGCTGGCCGAACGCCATGCGCTCCGCGGCGTAGGCGGTGGCGATGTGGTGAGCCCGGCGGGCCGCGCCGAGCCAGCGCATGCAGTGGGTGAGCCGAGCCGGGGCCAGGCGAACCTGCGCGTAGCGGAAGCCCTGGCCGGCCTCGCCGAGCACGGCCGAGGTCGGCACCCGGACGCCGTCGAAGCGCAGCACGC
The DNA here is from genome assembly GCA_036570385.1 of Acidimicrobiales bacterium. GTDB lineage: Bacteria > Actinomycetota > Acidimicrobiia > Acidimicrobiales > VFJN01 > VFJN01. Next base: position 2,245 of record DATCYI010000165.1, read on the forward strand.
CGTGGCCGCCCACGAACGAGCTGTCGATGGTGTCGAGGTTGCGCTCGAGGTGGACGCCCGGTGCGTCCATCGGGACGAGGAGCATCGTGGCGGTTCCGTCGTCCTCCTTGGCCATGACGATCGCCACCGCGGCGCCGTCGGCGCCGGTGATCAGCCACTTCAGCCCGTCGACCACGTACTCGTCGCCGTCGCGCCGAGCCGTGGTGGCGAGCGCGGAGGGGTCGGACCCTGCGCCGGGTGCGGGCTCGGTCATGGCGAAGCAGGTGCGGATCCGCGCCTCGGCGAGGGGCCGCAGCCACTGCTCGCACTGATCGTCGGTGGCCACGTGCTCCAGCAGATGGGCGTTGCCCTCGTCGGGTGCGGCGATGCCCATCGCCACCGGACCGAGCATCGACCAGCCGGCCTCCTCGAACACCAGGGCCCGGCCGACGTGGGAGAGGCCGAGCCCGCCCCAGCGCTCGCCGACGTGAGGTGACAGCAGGCCGGCGGCGCGAGCGAGCGCCGTCAGGTCGTCGCGGAGCTCGTCGGTCGGCCCGTGCGAGCCCCAGCGGGGGTCGCTCTCGAAGGGAACGACCTGCTCCCGCACGAAGGCGGCGGTGCGGGACGCCAGCTCGGCCAGCTCAGGAGGCGGGGAGAAGTCGATCACGAGCCCTGTCTAAGCGCGTCGAACGGGGTCAGACACCATTCGACGCGGCCTCGCCACTAGACGTTGCGGCGGTAGCGGCCGCCGACCTCGAAGAGGGTGTCGGTGATCTCGCCGAGGCTGCAGACCCGCACGGCGTCCATCAGCACGGCGAAGAGGTTGTCGCCCGCCAGCGCGGCCTCGCTCAGCCGGGCGAGCATGGCCGGGCGCTCGTCGGCGTGGCGGGCCTGGAAGGCGTGGAGCCGCTCGAGCTGACTGCGCTTCTCGTCGTCGGTGCTGCGGGCCAGCTCGATGGTGGCCGGCGACGCCTCCGTGGACTTCGGGTCGAGGAAGGTGTTGACGCCCACGATGGGGAGCGAGCCGTCGTGCTTGCGCTGCTCGTAGCGCATCGACTCGTCCTGGATGCGGCCTCGCTGGTAGCCGGTCTCCATCGCGCCGAGCACCCCGCCGCGCTCGGAGATGCGCTCGAGCTCCTGGAGCACCGCCTCCTCGACGAGATCGGTGAGCTGGTCGATCACGAAGCTGCCCTGGTTGGGGTTCTCGTTCATGGCGAGCCCCCACTCCTTGTTGATGATCATCTGGATGGCCAGGGCCCGGCGCACCGACTCGGTGGTGGGGGTGGTGACGGCCTCGTCATAGGCGTTGGTGTGCAGGCTGTTGCAGTTGTCGTAGATGGCGATCAGCGCCTGCAGCGTGGTGCGGATGTCGTTGAAGTCCATCTCCTGCGCGTGCAGCGAGCGGCCCGACGTCTGCACGTGGTACTTCAGCTTCTGGCTCCGCTCGTTGGCGCCGTAGCGGTCGCGCATGGCCACGGCCCAGATGCGTCGGGCCACGCGCCCGAGCACCGAGTACTCCGGATCCATGCCGTTGGAGAAGAAGAAGCTGAGGTTCGGGGCGAAGGCGTCGATCGGCAGGCCACGCGACAGGTAGCTCTCCACGTAGGTGAAGCCGTTGGAGAGGGTGAAGGCGAGCTGCGTCAGGGGGTTCGCGCCTGCTTCGGCGATGTGGTAGCCGCTGATCGAGACCGAGTAGAAGCTGCGCACCTCGTGCTCGACGAACCACTCCTGGATGTCGGCCATCATCCCGAGCGCGAACTCGGTGGAGAAGATGCAGGTGTTCTGGCCCTGGTCCTCCTTCAAGATGTCGGCCTGGACCGTGCCTCGCACCGTGCGCAGCACCTGGGCCCGGATCTCCGCCGCCTCGGCTTCGGTGGGCTCCCGGTCGTTCTCCGCGGCGAAGGCGGCGAGCTGCTGGTCGATCGCCGTGTTCAGGAACATGGCGAGGATCGTGGGCGCCGGGCCGTTGATCGTCATCGACACCGACGTGGTGGGGTCGACGAGGTCGAAGCCGCTGTAGAGCACCTTCATGTCGTCGAGGGTGGCGATCGACACGCCGGCGTTGCCGACCTTGCCGTAGATGTCGGGGCGCTCGGCGGGATCGAAGCCGTAGAGGGTGACGGAGTCGAAGGCGGTCGACAGGCGAGTTGCCGGCTGGCCCTCGGCGAGGAGGTGGAAGCGCTTGTTGGTGCGGAAGGCGTCGCCCTCGCCGGCGAACATGCGCGCCGGGTCCTCCTCGTCGCGCTTGAACGGGAAGACGCCGGCGGTGAAGGGGAAGCGGCCGGGCAGGTTCTCGCTGCGGAGGAAGCGCAGCAGCGTGCCGTGGTCGTCGAACCGGGGCAGCGCCACCCGCGGCACGAGGGTGCCCGATAGCGATTCGCGGGTGAGGGCGGCGCCGCTCGGGTGGACCTCGCCGGCGTGGGCCTCCACCACCTCGGGCCAGGTCTCGAGCAGGTCGCGGCTCTCGTCGTCGAGCCCCTGGCGGGCGTCGGCGATCACGTCCTCGAGCTGGTCGGCGGCCTCCGAGCCGCGTGCGGTCAGCGCAGCGCGGGCGCCCTCGAGCTGCTGCACCTCGCGCGCTGCCGCGGCCTGCTCGTCGGTGTGGCGGTGGTGGGAGCGCACGGCCTCGGCGATCTCGGCGAGGTAGCGGACCCGCTCAGGCGGCACGATCGCCGCCACCTTGGAGCTGGCCTTGGCCTCGACCGGTTCGAGCGCCCCGCCGCTGACGGGCAGCCCCAGCTCGGCGAGGCGGTCGCGCAGGTGCTGGTAGAGCGCGGTGACGCCGTCGTCGTTGAAGCGGGACGCGATGGTGCCGAACACGGGCAGCTCTTCGAGGTCGACGTGGAAGAGCTCGCGGTTGCGGGCCATCTGGCGCCGCACGTCGCGAAGGGCGTCCTCGGCGCCCCGCCGCTCGTACTTGTTGATGACGACGACCTCCGCGAGGTCGAGCATGTCGATCTTCTCGAGCTGGCTGGCTGCTCCGAACTCGGGGGTCATCACGTAGATCGGCAGGTCGACGTGGTCGACGATGCCGGCGTCGCCTTGGCCGATGCCGGGCGTCTCGACGACCACGAGGTCGTAGCCGGCGGCCTTGCAGGCGGCGATGCAGTCGTCGATCGCGGCGGGCACCTCGTTTCCACCGCGCGTGGCCAGCGAGCGGAACAGGATCTGCGGGGGCTCCACCGCGTTCATCCGGATGCGGTCGCCCAGCAGCGCTCCACCGCCGCGCCGGCGGGTGGGGTCGACCGCGAGGACGGCGACCCGCAGCTTGTCCTCCTGGTCGAGGCGGATCCGGCGGATCAGCTCGTCGGTGAGCGACGACTTGCCGGAGCCGCCGGTGCCGGTGATGCCGAGGACGGGCACGCTCGCGCGGCCGGCGGCGGCGCGCAGCTCGGCCACCAGCGGCTCGTCGAGCT
>DATCYI010000166.1:0-1763 GCA_036570385.1 Acidimicrobiales bacterium
GGCGGGAGGCGCTGCCGGCGGCGACCCGGCCTGCTCGGCGGCGGCGAGGGATCGCTCCCAGGTCTGCAGGTAGGCCTCGGCCCCGCGAGCCAGGTCGGCGACGATCTCGTCGCCCGCCAGGCGGCGCAGGTCCTCGATCCAGTCGGGGTACAGCCCGTAGTGGGCCACGCCGTCGACGTTGATGTCGTAGACCCGCGAGCCGCTCACCTGCTTGTCGATCACCACGCCGCCGAAGCCCGTGAACGGGTAGGTGACGGGGTTCTCGGCGTCGGCCCCTCGAGGCATGCCCTGGGCGCCCAGGCCGTTTGAGTCGGCGCCGAACCCGATCCCGAAGAGGTAGCGGGGATCGGCGGCAGCCCGGCGCTGGCGCCAGGCGTCGACGAAGCCCTCGGAGCCGCCGGCGTAGGGCCCGGTCATCCCGCCCAGGGCGTAGATGCGGGAGTAGGCATCGGGCGTCGACCAGCTGTGGCTGGAGATGACCCCGGGGTGCTGCAGCTCCTCGAGCACGTCGAGCGCCTCCTGGCGCGCCCGCACGCTCATGTGGTCTACGTCGACGATCATCCCCCGCTCCGCCATCGCCTCGATGGCGTGGCGCCCGAGCGGGCTCAGCCCGAGCACGTTGCAGTGGTGCGGCGGCGGGTAGAGCGGCAGCGCCAGCTCGGGGCCGAACGCGGAGAGGATCGCGCCGAAGAGCGCCGTGTGCTCCGCCGCTCCCGGCACCAGCTCCTGGTCGTTGTCGTGCACCCCGGTGTCCTCGGCGTCGCAGGTCTCGAAGTCCCAGAAGCGGCCGGTGCCGTAGAAGTTGCCGACGTTGATGACCGTGCCCTTGGTGCCGCCGTCGCCGGCCACGCCGCCGAGCGCGTTGTCGAACTTGTGGATCACCGTCAGCTGGCGCACGCCGAGGCGCTGCAGCTCGTCGAGGTCGGCGTCGATCTGCTCGGCGCTGCACTGGGGCACGCCCAGGTAGGAGCTGCACCCGAAGGGCTCCGACACCTCGATGCCGAGCACCACGGCGAGCTTGCCCTGGTTGGCGACGGCCCGCGCCTCGTCGGGGTCGTCGACGATCCGGAACCAGCCCTCACCAGGGCCGCCGCTCTGGGCGTCGATGTAGCGCTCGAGCTCGCGGATGCGCTGCGCCTGCAGGCGCACGCTGGCCATCTCGTCGCAGGGGTTGAGCTTGAGCGGGTAGATCTCGCAGAGCACGCGGTTCTCCACGAGCAGGTTCACCATGATGCGAAGGCCGCCGTGCCACGCCCGCTCCAGCCAGCGGTAGTAGGTCTGCTCGTGGGTGAGCGAACCCGGCGCCGGCCAGTCGGCGAAGGTCGGCCAGCCGACGGTGTCGTGCGGTTCGACGGGCAGGCCGCCCGACAGGAGGTTCTCCAGCACCGCGCCCGCCCCACCGGTGAGGCTGTGATCGGGGCAGTCGACCAGCGCGGTCGGCGCTCCGTAGGGGTGCCACGGCCGGCCGCAGTGGACACGGCCACCCAGGAACTCGTGGGCGGTCACGTGGAGGTGGGTGTCGACGAAGCCCTGCACCTCGCCGTTGGGCGTGGGTCCGCTCAGGTGAGGTCCGGAGACGTTGAGCTCCACCTCGGGGTAGTCGGCACAGCCGGTGGCAGCCATGAAGCGCACCGGCGCCGGCCCGACGTCGCTCAGCACGAGCTCACCGTCGGCTCCCGTCATGAGCACCTCGCCGGTGGCGGGCAGCCGCAGGGCCAGGGCATCGCCGCGGTCGTCCACGCTCCAGTCGGCCGCCGGGCTGG
>DATCYI010000167.1:0-1760 GCA_036570385.1 Acidimicrobiales bacterium
TCCGAACGCTCGCCAGAACTCGGCGGTCTCACCGGCGGCGCGGATGTGGGGGAGCGCGAGCAGACCGTCGACGTTCGCTCGCGCCGCCTCGAACGGCAGGGGCGATCGGCAGATGGACGGGTGGGTGACGATGCGCAGGTACCCCATCAACGTCGGCCACATGACGACGACGAGGTCCGGCCCAGCGGCCAGGTGGCGGAGCAGCGCTTCAGCGCGGGGCTGCTCCGCGGCGCCGGCGTCGGACGCGTAGACGAGGACATTGGTGTCGATGGTGGTGGTCATCGCTCATCGAGCGCCCGCCACAGCGCCTCCTTGTCGTCGATGTCGACACGCACCTCGAGTGTCTGGCTCTTCCACACGAAGTCCGGACGTCGCTCAGGCTCCGCGGCCAAGGCCCGCAAGATGAGCTCTGAGGCGATGGCCCCGATGGGCTTGCCCTCGGCTTCGCGCCGCCGCTTCAGCTCCTCCAGCACCGCTGGGTCGAGGTCGAGGGTCGTTCGCATGCATCAGATGTTACTCATGCTCGCATCAGATGCGACGGCCAACGCGAGGCAGTCAGCCCTGGGTCGGGGGCCAGTCGACGTCGGAGAGGGAGCCGAGGGCTCGGATGAGGGCCTGCGTGCCGGAGCGGCCGTGGCCCTGGGCCTGCAGGGCCACGTAGAGCTGGTGGGCGAGGGCCAGGCCGGGAAGGGCCAGCTGCATGCGGGCAGCCTCGGCGAGGGCGAGGCCCATGTCCTTCACGAAGTGGTCGACGAAGAAGCCGGGATCGAGGTCGCCGGCCAGCACCCGGGGCGCCAGGTTCGACAGCGACCAGCTCCCCGCCGACCCCGACGACACCGACAGCAGGACCTTCTCCACGTCGAGGCCCGCCCGGTAGGCGAAGAGCAGCGCCTCGGTGACGGCCACCATCGTTGACGCGATCAGGATCTGATTGACCAGCTTGGTGCGCTGCCCGTTGCCCGGCCCGCCCTGCAGCACCACGGTGGCGCCCATCAGGTCGAAGAGCGGCCGGGCCGACTCGAAGGCGGCGGCGTCGCCGCCGACCATGATCGTGAGCGCCGCGTTGCGGGCCCCGAGGTCGCCGCCCGACACCGGTGCGTCCAGCGAGCTCACGCCCTTGCCGGTCGCGGCGGAGGCGATCTCCTCGGCCAGCGTCGGGTCGCTGGTGGTCATGTCGATGAGCACGGTGCCGGCGTCGGCGCTGTCGAGCACGCCGTCTGCGCCGAGCACCACGTCTCGCACGTCGTGCGGGTAGCCGAGCATCGTGAACACGACGTCGCTCGCCGCGCTCACCTCGCCGGGCGAGTCGACCCACCGGGCCCCGGCTGCTTCGAGCTGCTCGGCCCGGGCCCGGGTGCGGTTCCAGATGGTGACCTCGTAGCCGGCGGCGAGCAGGTGCCCGGCCATCGGTCCGCCCATCACGCCGGTGCCGATCCACCCGACGCGCGTGCGGCCGGGAGCGGTGGTGGGGGAGGAGGAGCTGTCAGCTGAGGCGGTCACGCCCCTCACCGTAGGACGACCTAGGGCTCGCGCTGGATGGTCAGCGGATCTGACGCACGCCGTCCGTCGTTCCCCAGCTGTGGTCGGCGGTCAGAGCTGCCATCCCGAGTCGAGCGGCCAGCGCCAGGCAGAGCCGGTCGGCCAGCGACATGCCCTCGCCGGCTCTCCACCTCCTGGCGGCCCACTCGGCGTCGACGGCCACCACCGGCTCGATCGTCAGCGAGTAGCTCATCAGCAGGGCTCGGACGAGGTCCCAGTCC
>DATCYI010000168.1:0-5446 GCA_036570385.1 Acidimicrobiales bacterium
CGCGCTGCTGATCGCCAACGGCGCGGGCAGCCTGGTCAACGGCGCCTGGGTGGCGGAGAACCTCGGTGAGCAGCACAGCCCTCACGCCTTCGCCGAAGGGGGCCTGGCCCTCATCGCCGTCGGCATCGCCGTCGCCGCTGGAGCGCTGCGGCGCGCGTGGCTGCCGGTGTCCGTCGCGGCGGGGGTGCCGTTGGGGATCGCGTTCGGGATCCGCGGCATTCCCGAGACGCAGGAGTTCGCGGCCGGTGCCGCGCTCCACCTGGGGCAGGGCGCGGTGGCGGTGGCGCTCGGGGTGCTGTGGTGGCGGGCTCGTCGTTACGGACGGGAGCCACGCGACGAAGAGGGGGCATGAGCACCTCGATCACGAGCGCAAAGGTCCCCACCTGGGTGCGGCTCGGCTTGGTGGCGCTGGGCGTGCCCAACGTCGCCGCCGGCGCCTGGGCGGTGCTGTCACCGCAGGGCTGGTTCGACGGGTTCCCCGGTTGGGACCCGCGGCTGGCCGCCGCCGAACCTCCGTACAACGCCCACTTCGTCACCGACGCCGGCGCTGGCATCCTCGCCTCCGGCGTCGTTCTCCTCCTGGCGGCATGGCTGTCCGACGCCCGGTCGGTGCGGCTCGCCGTCGGCGCCTTCGCCGCGTTCGCGGTGCCTCATGCCGCCTACCACGCCGCCAACCCGTCGCCCCTGCTGACCGGTGCGGAGGACGTGCAGAACGTCGTCACCCTCGTGTTCTCGGTGGTGGCCGCCGCCGCACTGCTGATCGGCACCCGAGCGCACCGGTCGGGCGGAACCGCCGCCAGCAGCTCCAAGTCGACCGATCGGGTGGTCACGGCATGAAGGCTCTTCGTCAGCTCTACTGGCACCTGCGGGTCATGGCCCGCGGACGGCGCCACCGGTTCGACCTGATCAAGGCGCTGGCTCGACGTCCGCAGCTGCTCTTCGCCACTGCCGGCTACGAGCTCGCCACCGGCCTGAGCGCCCGGGTGGAGCCGCGGCTCAAGACGCTGGCCAACTCCAAGGTCGCCGCGATCGTCGCCTGCGAGTACTGCCTCGACATCGGGGGAGCGATCGCTCCGGGCGAGGGGATCTCGGAGCTCCAGCTGCTGGAGCTCGCCCGCTACCGCACCAGCGAGGCCTTCGACGACGAGGAGCGGCTCGTGCTCGACCTGGCCGTCGCCATGACCGAGGTGCCCGTCGTCATCTCCGACGACCTCCGCTCCCGTCTCGCGGACCACTTCTCATCGACGCAGGTCGCAGAGCTGACGTCGTCGATCGCCTGGGAGAACCACCGGGCCCGTCTCAACACGGCGCTCGACGTGCGCGCCAGCGGCTTCGCCGACGGCATGGTCTGCGCCCTCCCCGAACCGTCGCGCCGGTGATGCTCGGCGCTGGCCCTCAGCCGGCGGTCGTGGTGGTGGTCAGCTCGTTGATGTCGACGAGGAGCCGGCCGTCCTCCACCCGGGTGGGGTAGTAGCGCAGGCCGGTGCCGTCGAGGGGGTAGGTGTCAGCCGGGTCGCAGGAGCTCACGAGCGCTTTGGCCTCACGGTCGATGTCGACCCGGCAGCTGGGATCGTCGGGATCGAAGGCACCGAACGCGACCCAGCCCTCGTCCGGGTCGTCGTCGAGGTGCTGCACGTAGATGTGGCGGTCGCGGCCCACGAGGTCCTGGTACAGCAGAGGCAGGCCGTCGCCCTCGTCGATGGCGTCGGAGATGCTCTCGACCTGTCCGGCGTCGAAGCGGTCGTCGCCGAGGTTGATCTCCACGTCCCCGCGGTTGACGAGCAGCGCCACTGCGAAGGCGAGGCCGAGGGCCACCGCCACGCCGACCCCCGCGACGATCAGGGCCTTGCCCGCGTGTCCCCTGCTCTGGGCGACGGGCATCAGGCGCGGGCTCTCGACTGGCGGGGGCGCTGCGGCACGCCCCTAGTATCGGCCGACCTGACGTGACGTCGGAAACCGAGCGCCTCCACGGAGCGGGGCTTGAGTTCGACAGCGCGGCAAGATCGACGAGCTCAACACCGACCTACCTGCCGGGAGCAGCGCATGGATCTCCACGAGTACCAGGGCAAGCAGTTCTTCGCGAGCTACGGGATCCCCGTATCGCCGGGCGAAGCGGTCACGACGGTCGATGACGCCGTCGCCGCCGCCGAGCGCATCGGCTACCCGGTGGTCGTGAAGGCCCAGGTGCAGGTGGGAGGTCGTGGCAAGGCCGGCGGCGTCAAGCTCGCCAACGACGCCGAAGAGACCCGCACCCACGCCACGAACATCCTCGGCATGGACATCAAGGGCCACACGGTCGAGACGGTGTGGATCGAGCTCGCCTCCGACATCGCCGAGGAGTACTACGCCAGCTTCACGCTCGACCGGGCCGCCAAGAAGCACCTCGGCATGCTCTCGGCCCAGGGCGGCGTGGAGATCGAGGCCGTCGCCGAGAGCGACCCCGATGCCATCGCCAAGATCTGGATCGATCCGGTCGACGGGCTGACCGAAGACGTCGCCCGCGAGTGGGTGCTCGCCGCCAAGCTCAACCCGGAGGCCACCGACGGTGCCGTCGACATCCTCCTCAAGCTCTACACCGCCTACACCGAGGGCGACGCCGACCTCTGCGAGATCAACCCGCTGATCCTCAAGCCGACCGGCGAGGTGCACGCGCTCGACGCCAAGGTCACGCTCGACGGGAACTCCACCTTCCGCCACCCCGACTACGAGCAGTTCGAGGCCTCCCAGGTGCGCGACGAGCGCGAGCAGGCGGCCTTCGACAAGGGCCTGCAGTACGTCGGCCTCGAGGGCTTCGTCGGCGTGATCGCCAACGGCGCCGGCCTGGCCATGTCCACCGTCGACATCGTGAACCAGGTCGGCGGCAAGCCCGCCAACTTCCTCGACATCGGCGGCGGCGCCAACGCCGACGTGATGGCCGGCGCGCTCGAGGTCATCAACAACGACCCCGACGTGAAGTCGATCTTCATCAACATCTTCGGCGGCATCACCAAGGGCGACGAGGTCGCCAACGGGATCATCACCGCCATGGGCCGCGTCGACATCGGCGTGCCGATCGTGATCCGCCTCGACGGCACCAACGCCGACGAGGGCCGCTCGATCCTCGAGCCCCACCTGTCCGAGAAGCTCCAGATGGCGTCGACGATGGTCGAAGCCGCTGAGACCGCCGTCGCCCTCGCCGCGAAGTAGGAGAACACAGACCCATGGCAATCTTCGTCGACGAGACCACCAAGGTCGTCTACCAGGGCCTCACCGGCTCGCAGGGCAAGTTCTACGGCCTGCTCAACCGTGACTACGGCACGCAGGTCGTGGCCGGCACGAACCCCAAGAAGGCCGGCACCGACGTCGACGGGATCCCCGTCTACGCCAACGTCGCCGAGGCCGTCGAGGCCACCGGCGCGACCGCCTCGTGCATCTTCATCCCCGCCCCGGGCGTGAAGGACGCGGTCATGGAGGCCGCCGAGGGCGGCGTGAAGTTCATCGTGGCCATCACCGAGGGCGTCCCCGCCCACGACGAGGCCTGGTTCTTCAACAAGCTCAAGCGGGACTTCCCCGACGTGCAGCTCCTCGGCCCCAACTGCCCTGGCATCATCAGCCCCGGCAAGGCCAACATCGGCATCACCGCCGGCCACATCGCCAAGGCTCCCGTGGCCGGCAAGCCGAGCGTCGGCATCGTGAGCCGCTCCGGCACCCTCACCTACCAGGCGCTCTACGAGCTCAAGCTCAACGACATCGGCGTCACCACCTGCGTCGGCATCGGTGGCGACCCGGTGCCGGGCACCAGCTTCATCGACTGCCTGGCCGCGTTCGAGGCCGACCCCGACACCAAGGCCGTCATGATGTTCGGCGAGATCGGCGGCAGCGCCGAGGAGGAGGCCGCCGCCTTCATCGCCGACAAGATGAGCAAGCCGGTCGTGTCCTACATCGCAGGCGTCACCGCGCCCGCCGGCAAGAAGATGGGCCACGCCGGCGCCATCGTGTCGGGGGGCAAGGGCACCGCCGCCGCGAAGATGGAGGCGCTCGAGGCGGCCGGCGTGAAGGTCGGCCAGAACCCCACCGAGGCCAGCCAGCTCATGGTCGAGGTCGTTGGTCAGCTCTGAAGCGGAGCTTCAGAGCTGAGATCAGGCGTGCGGCCTTCGGCCGCGCTGTTGGCGACCTCCGGGGCAGCGGAGCCGCCCTCCGGTCGTCGTCTGGGGGAGACCCCCAGACCCTGGTGTCCTGAGTCGCAAGTCCGGCCGGTAGTTCGCCGGCCCTGAACGCCGCTCGCGGCGTCCTCCTCCTAGCCGCAGCTATGGCTGCGCCGTCGTCGTCGCTCCTTGCGAGCGACGCCCAGTGCTCGCCGAACTCCTCAGCCAACTTGCGACCCAGGACACCAGCGGCTGACGCCGGGTCGGTGTCTTCGCGTGGGACCCTGGCTTAGATGACCTCACGGTTCTCTCGCATCGTGCTCGGGCTGCTGATAGCGGCCGTGCTGTCCGTGGGCGCCGCGGCAGCCCTCATCGACAGCGACGACGATCACACGGCGTCACCGAGCACTACGGCCGCGTCGTCGACGTCCTCTTCTTCGGTGCCGGGCAGCACGACCACTGCTCTGGCGACCACGACTACTGAGCCGCCTGTTGTTTGGCCGGCTGTTGCTGGTGACGGGGTGGCTCGGGCGGTGCGGACCCCTGGGGGGATCGTGCTCGCGGTGCGCGAGGTGCGGGCCGACGGGAGCTACCTGGCGGTGTCGCCTTGCGGGAACGACGTCGTCGTCTCGGGAGAGGCCATCGCCGGAGCCCACGTGGTGCTCGACCCTGGCCACGGCGGCGAGGAGCCGGGCGCGGTCGGCCCCGGGGGCACCACCGAGAAAGCCGTGAACCTGGCGATCGCCCAGGAGGCCAAGCGCCGGCTGGAGACGCTCGGGGCCACTGTGGTGCTCACCCGCACGTCCGACTACCGCATCACGTTGGCCAGCCGCGGCCTCATCGCCACGCAGGTGGCACCGGCCGTGTTCATCTCGATCCACCACAACGCGGATCCTGACGAGCCGCGCCCGACGCCCGGCTCGGAGACGTACTTCCAGATCGAGTCACCCGAGTCGCGGCGAGCCTCCGGACTGGTCTACGAGGAGCTGGTAGCAGCGCTGAGCGCCTACGACATCGAGTGGGCGGCCGATCGCGATGCCGGCGCCAAGTACCGACCCAACAGCTCGGGCGGCGACTACTACGGCATCCTCAAGCGCACAGCGGGCGTGCCCGCCGTGCTGTCCGAGGCGGCGTTCATCTCCAACCCGGCCGAGGAGGCGCTGCTCGCCGACCCGGCGTTCCAGGCGGTCGAGGCAGAGGCGATCACCCAGGCGGTCGTGCGATTCGTCAGCGGCGACCAGCCCGCCGATGCCGCGTTCGTGGAGCCCTACCCCCGCACCCAGCCCGCCGGCCCCGGCGGCGGCAGCGGCGGCTGCGAGGAC
>DATCYI010000169.1:0-3985 GCA_036570385.1 Acidimicrobiales bacterium
CACGTTCACAGCCTCCAACCCTGCTCAAGGGCGCTCTGCGAGCCCAGACGGATGCTCAGCGAGCTCCGATGGTGCAGCGTACCCGCGTACCGCGGCCGGGCTCCGAGTCGATGACCAGGGTGCCGCCGATGCTGTCGGCGCGCTCGCGCATGCCCACGAGGCCGTAGGAGTCGAGGCGCCCGGCCTTGCCCACCGGGAAGCCGACGCCGTCGTCGGCGATCTCGAGCGACCCCTGCTCGCCGTCGCAGCGCCAGGAGATCGTGATCTGGGTGGCCGCGGCATGGCGCTCGACGTTGGTCACCGCCTCCTGGGCGATGCGCCACAGCTCGCGCTCCTGGAGGATCGGCAGGCGGCCCGTCTCCTGGGCCCGGAGCCGGACCTCGAGGCCGCTGCGCTCACGTACCCGGTCGAGGAACGCCTGGAGCGTGGCGGGGAGGCTCTGGGTGTCGGTCACGTCGGTGCGCAGGTCGTAGAGCGTGTCGCGAACCTCCCGGATCACCCCGCGCACGTCGTTGCGCAGGTGGTCCAGGGATTCGCTGGTATCGGCGCCGCTCCGGTTTCTCTTGACGATGCGGTCGAGCTCGAAGGCGAGGTAGGCCAGAGACTGGCCGATGCGGTCGTGCAGGTCGCGAGCGATCCGCGTGCGCTCTTCGTCGGCTCCCACCGTGCGGAGGCGGCCGAACCAGCGGGCGTTGTCGATGGCCAGTGCGGCGGGCTCCACGAAGCCGGCCAAGAGCTCGATGTCGCGCTGGCTGTACTTGCGAGCCTCGCGATGCTCCACGGACACGAGACCGGTGATGGAGCCGCGGGCCGGCAGCACCGCGTAGAGGCCAGACAGCGAGCTCGGTGAGAGCCCGGGCCCGCCGCCGGAGAGGAGGTTCGCTTCGCTGACGACACGGCGCAGCTGCAGGGCGCGGGCGAGCGGTGGGGGCAGCTCCGCGGAGCTCATGACGGGCGTGGGACGGTCGCCGTCGCGGCGCATGACGTGCCAGCGCTGATCGGTGTCGTCGAGCACCAGCAGCGCCAGGGCGTCGTAGTCGAAGAGCTCCTTCAGCTGCTCGTGGGTGGCATCGAGCACCTCGTTCAAGTCGAGCGAGGCGGGCAGCGTCTGGGTGACCTGGTGGAGCTGGTACAGCAAGGTGTTGGCGTCGGCAAGCCGGCCCAGGCGATCCATCGCGATCACCTGGCGCTCGTCGGCCTCACCCGAGATGCGGCGGGCGTAGCCGGCCACCAGGGCCACGAGCATGACCTCGACGGCCCACTGCAGCGACAGCCGGGCGTCGTCGTCACCGAAGCTCGGTTCGAGCACCCACGGGAGGGTGACGGCCACCACCGATGCCCCGGCCACCCGGAGCCCGAAGCCGAACCCACGAGCGAAGCCCGCGACCGCCACGGCCGTGAGCATCGAGAAGACGAGCGGGGAGCTCCAGTAGCCGGTTGCCGTGATGGCGACGAGGGTGCCCGCCACCTCGGCGAGGACGAGCAGGGTCCCGGTGAGGCGGTCGTCGAAGCGGAGCGGACGCAGCGTGCGGAGCACCGTGTAGGCCACGAGCGCGCAGCACGCTGCCAGCAGGCCGCGGTCGCCGTCCTGGAGCCCCGTGCTGGCGAGCACCAGCGACACCGCGGTGGTGCCCCAGCGGATGACGAGGATCGCCTGGGCGAACGGGGCCAGTGGATCCTTGACGGCCCCCGGCAAGGGCCCGCTCTGGGCGGTCAGCCGAAGGCGCCGCCGATGTCCGAGGCCGCCGGACCCAGCAGAACGATGAAGATCGCCGGGAAGACGAACAGGATCAGCGGGAACAGGATCTTGACCGGGAGCTTGGCCGCCTTCTCCCGGGCCCACTGCTGCCGCTTGATGCGCATCTCCCCGGCCGACACCTTGAGCACCCGGCCCACCGGCATGCCCAGGGCGTCGGCTTGGGTCAGCGTCAGCACGAAGTTCGATAGCTCCGGCACCTCCGTGCGCTTCCTGAGGTTCTGGAGCGCTTCCCGCCTGGGCAGGCCGAGCTCCATCTCTCGCAGCGTACGCGCGAACTCGTCGGCAAGAGGGGAGGTGAAGTTGTCGCACACCACCGCCAGGGCGCCCTCGAAGCCGACGCCGGCCTCGACGGAGATGGCCATCAGATCGAGGGTGTCGGGCAGGTCGCGCCGGATGGCCGATGTGCGCTCCTCGACCTTGCGGTCGAGCCACGAGGTCGGGAGCTGGACGCCGACCACGGGGAGCAGCAGCAGGAGGCCGATGGCGAGTCCGCCGCCCACGACGCCGGCCATCACGAGCAGAACGCCGAGGATCAGCCCGGCGACGGCTCCGAGGGCCTGCAGGGCGATGATCTCCTCGGGTCGGAACTGTCCCGCCAAGCCCGCGTAGATGAGGCGGTTGTGGACCCGGTCCCGGTAGTTGTGCGGGAGCAGCCCGCCGAGCAGCTCGAGCACCGAGCCGGCGATGGGCCGCACGACCCGCGACAGGAACGGCTGCTCCAGCAGGAGGTCGAACTCGTCGGCGTCGACCCGGTCGGCCTCGAGGCTGCGCAGGTACTGCTCGGGGTCGTCGTCGTCTGCCGGCACTTCCCGCGCTCGTTCGACGAGCCCGTACACGGCGATGCCCGCGCCCAGCACCAGCAGGATCCAAGCGAGCGTCGTCCCCATCAGATCTCCACCTTGATCATGCGGAAGATGACGGTCAGGCCGACTGCCACCGATGCCAGCGCACCGCCGATCCAGACGAGGCCCCAGCCCTCGAACATCGGATCGAGGTAGCCCGGGTTCGACACCTGTACGAAGGCTGCGAGGCCTATGGGGAGAGCGCCGAGGATGTAGGCCGACACCCGGCCTTCGGCGGTGAGGACGTCGACCTCCCGGCGGATCTCCTCGCGGGCCCGGATGAAGCCGGCCAGGGTGTGCAGGAGGTCGGCGAGCTTGCCGCCGACGGTCTGCTGGATGCGGATGGCCTGCACCACCCAGTCGACGTCGCGGATGTCGAGGCGGCGGGCCATGCGCTCGAGGGCGTCGACCAGCGGGTCGCCGAGCTGGGTCTCGGCGATCACGCGCCCGAACTCCTCTGCGATGGGTCCCTCTGCCTCCTCGGCCATCAGCTGGATCGACCGCAGGAACGTGTGCCCGGCTGACAGCGACGAGCCGATGAGGGTCAGCGCGTCGGGGAACTCCTCCTCGAATCGGCGCTTGCGCCGAGCGACGCGCCGCTGCAGGTAGGCGACGCCGATGGCGGGGCTGGCGATCACGCTGAGGGCGCCGAACAGGTAGCTGTCGGTGATCGCGGCCACCAGGGCGCCGAGGATGAGGCCCCCCGCACCGACCAGGAGCAGGAGTTCGCCGGGTCGCACCGGCACCCGGGCCCGCTCCAGCAGGCCCATCAGGCTGCCCTTGGCGTCGATCTGCTCGATCAGCTTGCCGGCGGCGCCGATGGTCGTCTCGACGAGAGGGGAGTGCTGCTCGACCGCGGCGCCGAGATCGATGTCCTGCTCACCCCAGGGGAGGTCGAGGATGTCAGCGAGCTGCTCTTCGCGCTCGTAGACCCGGCTGAGCAGGCCAACAGCGACCGCGGCAAGGCCACCGCCGACGAAGAGGACGGCGAGGAGCTGGCTGGTGCTCACCGCAGGCGCTCCCGCTCAGCGATGTCGCGCGGCGTGGGCACGCGGACCTTGCGGCCGCGGACCTGGGTGGCGGTCGTCGCCCGGCCGGGCGCGGTACCGGCCGGCGCCTTGAAGGCGGCCGCGGGCACGGCGATGCTCGCCTCGGCGAGCTTGTCGACGAACTTGGGGCGCAGCCCCGTGGCGACCAGCTCGCCCCCCGGCGCCGCCTCGCCCTCGCCCGGGACGGAGCGGTACTTGAAGATGTCCTGCAGGAGGATGGTGTCGCCCTCCATGCCCTGCACTTCCGTGACCGCTGTGATCACGCGCCGCCCGTCGGTCATGCGAGACACCTGGAGGATCACGTCGATGGCCGACGCGATCTGCTCGCGGATGGC
>DATCYI010000170.1:0-8551 GCA_036570385.1 Acidimicrobiales bacterium
ACGAGGGCCTTGATGGTCTCGCCCCAGCGCTCGTCGGGCACGCCGATCACCGCCACCTCGGCCACGGCGTCGTGGGAGAACAGAGCGTCCTCGACCTCGATCGAGCTGACGTTCTCGCCGCCGGAGATGATCACGTCCTTCTTGCGGTCGGAGATGGTGACGTAGCCGTCCTCGCCGATCGACCCGCCGTCGCCCGTGTGGAACCAGCCGTCGCCGAGCGCGGCTTCGGTGGCGTCGGGCTGCTCCCAGTAGCTCTTGAGGATGTGGTTGCCCCGCGCCAGGACCTCGCCCTGGTCGCTCACGCCCATCTCGATGCCGACGGCCGGCGCGCCCGCCCGGGCCAGGAGCGAGGCCCGATCCGCGGGGGTGAGGTCGTCCCACTCGGCGCGGGTTCGGTTGATGGTCAGCAGTGGTGCGGTCTCGGTGAGCCCGTAGATCTGGATCATCTCCCAGCCGAGCTCCGTCTCGACCCGCTCGATGGTGCGGGTGGGCGGCGGCGCGCCGGCGATGACGATCCGCACTCGGCCGTGCCCGGGGACGGGCCCGTCCCACGAGGCGGCGGCGTCGAGCACCATCGACACGACGGCGGGCGCGCCGCACAGCAGCGTGACCCCGTGCTCGTCGATGCGGCGCAGGATCTCCGCGCCGTCGACCTTGCGCAGCACCACCTGGGGAGCGCCCATGGCCGTGAGCGCGTACGGCATGCCCCAGCCGTTGCAGTGGAACATCGGCAGCGTGTGCAGGTAGGTGTCGCGGTCGCTCACGCCTGTGTGCCAACCGAAGGTCGTCGAGTTGGTCCACAGGTTGCGGTGGGTGAGCTCCACCCCCTTGGGCCGTGCTGTGGTGCCGCTCGTGTAGTTGATGGTGGCGGTGGCGTCTTCGTCCTGGTCGTGCCAGGGCTCCGGCTCGCCCAGCCCCGCGCCGAACACCTCGTCGTCGGTGGCGATGCCGAGCACGACGCGGTGCTTCACAGGGATGTGGGCGACGGAGTCGGCCAGCTCGGCGTCGACGAGCAGCATCGACGCGCCCGAGTGCTCGAGGATGTACTCGATCTCGGTGGGGGAGAGGCGGAAGTTGATGGGCACCAGCACCCGTCCGAAGCCGCTCACCCCGAAGAACGACACCAGGAGCCGGCCGGCGTTCTGGGACAGGATCGCCACCCGCTCGCCGACCCCGATCCCGAGGGCGTCCAGAGCCGCAGCCTGCCCGCGGGCCAGCTCGCGCATCCGACGGTAGGTGACGGTCCCGAGGCCCCCTCCAGGGGCGTCGGGCTCGTCGACGATGCCGATCCGATCGCCGTAGACGACAGCGGCTCGATCGAGGTGACCACCGATGGTCAGCGGTGTGCGCATGCCTTCCCCCTGGTCGCACGTGTGCCGGCGACCGTACAACCTTGACTCGGTCGCGTCCGGAGGGGGACACTTCCGGGGATGTCGATGACCGCCCAGGCCGTAATCATCATCGTGTAGCGCACACCGACCCGGTGTGCGCTGCCTTCGACCGTCCACCTTGGTGGACGGTTTTTCCGTTCTAGAGCGAGGAGTTCCAGTGGGTCACAAGGTTGGGGTCATCGGAGGCGACGGCATCGGGCCGGAGGTCACGGCGGAGGCTCTGAAGGTCGTGCGCGCCGCGGGCGTGGAGCTCGACACGGTCGACTACGACCTCGGCGGTGGCCGCTACCTGCGCGACGGCACGGTCCTGCCCGACGAGGTGCTCGAGGAATGGCGGGGCCTCGACGCCCTGCTGGTCGGAGCGGTCGGCACGCCCGGTGTGCCGCCCGGCGTGATCGAGCGGGGCCTGCTGCTAAAGATGCGCTTCGAGCTCGACCAGTACATCAACCTGCGCCCGTTCCTCTACGCGGAGAACGACGTCGACATGATCGTCATCCGTGAGAACACCGAGGGCTCCTACGCAGGGGAGGGCGGCGCGCTGCGCAAGGGCACGCCCCACGAGGTGGCCACCCAGGGCTCCGTGAACACCCGGATGGGCGTCGAGCGCGCCGTCCGCTTCGCCTTCGAGCTGGCCGCGAGCCGGCCCCGCAAGCACCTCACGCTGGTCCACAAGACCAACGTTCTGACCTTCGCCGGCGACCTGTGGGAGCGCACCTTCAACGAGGTCGCCGCTGAGCACCCCGACGTCGCCACCGCCTACAACCACGTCGACGCCGCCTGCATCTACTTCGTGCAGTCACCGCAGCAGTACGACGTGATCGTCACCGACAACCTCTTCGGCGACATCCTCACCGACCTCGGCGGAGCGGTATCCGGGGGGATCGGGTTCGCCTCCTCGGCCAACCTGAACCCCGCCCGCACCACCCCGTCGATGTTCGAGCCGGTACATGGCTCGGCCCCCGACATCGCTGGCCAGAACAAGGCCAACCCGGTGGCGGCGATCCTCTCCGCCGCCCTCATGCTCGACCACCTGGGCGAGGCCGACGCCGCCGATCGCGTGCGCAAGGCCTGTGCCGACACGAACGCCCTGACGGGCTCCACCACAGAGGTCGGCGACGCGGTCGCCGCCCGGCTCTAAGGACCAACACCGATGCCCATCACCCCGACCGAGAAGATCTGGATGAACGGCGAGCTCGTCCCGTGGGACGACGCTCGCATCCACGTGCTCACGCACTCCCTGCACTACGGCATGGGCGTGTTCGAGGGCATCCGCGCCTACGAGACCGACCAGGGTCCCGGCATCTTCCGGCTGACCGACCACATCGAGCGGCTGTTCCGCTCCGCGCACATCCTCCAGATGGAGATCCCCTACACGGTCGACGAGATCGTGCAGGCGACGAAGGACACGGTCGTCGCCTCCGGGCTGCCCAGCTGCTACATCCGTCCGATCGCCTACTACGGCTACGGCGAGATGGGCCTCAACACGCTGCCGTGCTCGGTCGACGTCTCCATCGCCTGCTGGCCCTGGGGCGCCTACCTCGGCGACGACGCCCTCACCAAGGGCATCCGCCTGAAGATCAGCAGCTGGACCCGCCACGACCACAACATCATGCCGCCGGCCGCCAAGACCACCGGCAACTACGTGAACTCCTCGCTGGCCAAGATCGAGGCCGTGAAGGCCGGCTACGACGAGGCCATCCTCCTCAACAAGGCCGGGCTCGTGTCCGAGTGCACCGGTGAGAACCTCTTCGTCTCCCGGGGAGGGAAGCTCATCACGCCGCCGCTGTCGGCCGGCGCCCTCGAGGGCATCACCCAGGACACCGTCGTCGAGATGGCCAAGGACCTCGACATCGAGGTCGTGTTCGGCGACCTCACCCGCAGCGACCTCTACGTCGCCGACGAGGTCTTCCTCGTCGGCACCGCCGCCGAGGTGTCAGCGGTGTCGTCGGTCGACGACCGCGAGATCCCCTGCCCCGGCCCGGTCACCACGGCCATCGGCCAGGAGTACGCCAAGGTCGTCCGCGGCCAGGTCGCCAAGCTCAAGGACTGGGTCGAGCTGTGCCAGTAGACGCGGCGCTCCCCGCCGCGGTCGAGATCTTCGACACGACGCTGCGGGACGGGGCGCAGTTCGAGGGGATCTCCCTCACGGTCGAGGACAAGCTGAAGGTGGCCGAGCAGCTCGACTGGCTCGGCGTTGCCTGGATCGAGGGCGGCTACCCGCAGGCCAACCCGAAGGACGCCGAGTTCTTCAGGCGCGCCGTCACCGAGCTCCAGCTCGAGACGGCCACGCTGGTGGCCTTCGGATCCACCCGCAAGCCGCTCGGCAAGGTCGACGTAGACCCGACCCTCAACGCGCTGGTGGCCGCCGGCACCTCCACCGTGTGCATCGTCGGCAAGAGCTGGGACTACCACGTCACCGAAGCCCTCGGCACCACCCTCGACGAGGGCGTGGCGATGGTCGCGGAGTCGGTGCGGTTCCTGAAGGACGCCGGCCTGCGGGTGTTCTTCGACTCAGAGCACTTCTTCGACGGCTACAAGGCCAACCCCGAGTACGCGCTCCGCGTGCTCGAGGCGGCCGCCACCAACGGCGCCGACTGCCTGGTCATGTGCGACACCAACGGCGGGTCCCTGCCCCACCAGGTGCAGCGCATCGCCGGTGAGGTGCACGCCTACTTCGGCGCCGACCAGCAGCTCGGCATCCACACCCAGAACGACAGCGGCTGCGCGGTCGCCAACTCGGTGGCCGCCGTGCTGGGCGGCGCCACGCAGCTGCAGGGCACGGTCAACGGCTACGGCGAGCGCACCGGCAACGCCAACCTCATGACCTGCATCCCCAACCTCGAGCTGAAGCTCGGGGTCCGCTGCCTGCCCGAGGGCCGCATCGAGCGCCTCACCGCCGTGAGCCGTCACGTGGCCGAGCTCGTCAACCTCCCGCCCCACGCCGCCGACCCCTACGTGGGCCAGTCGGCGTTCGCCCACAAGGGCGGCCTGCACACGTCCGCCCTGGGCAAGGCCGGCGGCGCCACCTACGAGCACATCGCCCCCGAGCTGGTCGGCAACGGCACCCGCGTGCTCGTGTCCGACCTCGGTGGGCGCGCCGGGATGGTGATGAAGGCCAAGGAGCTCGGCGTCGACCTCGACGACCGCGCCGCGGGCACCCTCTCCGAGGACCTGAAGCGCCTCGAGTCCGAGGGCTACGTGTTCGAGGCCGCCGACGCCAGCCTCGAGCTGCTCATGCGCGACGCGGCCGGCTGGTCGCACGACTTCTTCCGCGTCGAGGGCTACCGCGTCACCACCTACCACCGCGCCCCGTCGGCGAGCGACGGCGTGGCTGCGATCGACACCGAGGCCACCGTCAAGCTCTGGGTCGGCGACGAGCGCCTGATCGCGGTGGGGGAGGGCAACGGCCCCGTCAACGCCCTCGACCAGGCCCTGCGCAGGGTCCTGCTCGGCGCCTACGAGCACCTGGCCGACATCCACCTCACCGACTACCGGGTGAGGATCATCGACGGGGTGGCCAACACCGACGCCGTCGTGCGGGTCCTCGTCGACCTCACCGACGGCGAGCAGGCGTGGACCACCATCGGCGTCTCGACCAACATCATCGAGGCGTCGTGGCAGGCGCTCGTCGACGGCCTGGTGTGGGGCCTGCTCCACGGCAAGCGGTAGCGTCGAAGCCGTGGCCGCCCCCGAGCACGTACCCGTCGATCGCACAAGGCTGCTCCGCTCCTACGAGTCGCCGCCCCGCCGTCCCGAGCCGTGGTTGGCCGATCGTCCCGCCGAGCTGCCCACCGGGCAGCCCGAGGGCGAGCGCTTCGGCAACCAGGGCCCCGACCAGGGCTACGCCTTGCTGCTCGCGGGCCGCTTCGCCGGCAAGCTCACCCTGCGGGCCGGCGAGCACGAGCGCGATGCGCTGGCTGGTGCGGTGGTGGTCGCTCTCAAGCGAGCGTCGATCTTCGGGCGCGGGCCGATCCTGCCCGACCTCACCGTCGCCCTGACGATCTGGGGGTTCCTCGGCGATGCGCCCGACGAGCTCGTAGCGCTGCGCAGCAAGCTCTTCGAGGAGATCTCCCACCCGCACCACTACGCCGAGCAGCGCCGCCTGGCCGACCTCGTGCCCGAAGCGGTGCTGCGCCGTACGCCCGCCGAGGTGGCCGAGTCGGCCCGCAGCGACTGGCGCAGCCTCCTCGACCTCGACGACACCGCCACCGCCTGACCCGGCACCTGCGCCTCGGGGCGCGGCAGGTCGGTCACCGGCAGACCGGTAGCCTCGGGCAGTGACCTCCGTCCCCCGGTTCCGCTTCGCGCCCTCCCCGACGGGCTACCTGCACGTCGGCGGCGCCCGCACCGTCCTGTTCAACTGGCTCGAAGCCCGTCGCGTCGGTGGCGAGTTCGTCCTGCGCATCGAGGACACCGACACCGAGCGCAACCGGCCAGAGCTGACAGAGAACATCCTCGAGATGCTCCAGTGGCTGGGCCTCGGCTGGGACGGCGAGCCGACCTACCAGAGCCAGCGGTTCGACAGCTACACCGCGGCGGCCGATCGGCTCCTCGCGGATGGCCGGGCCTACTGGTGCGACTGCACCGCCGAGGAGGTGCAGGCCCGGGCCAAGGAGCGCGGCGGCCCGCCGGGCTACGACGGCCACTGCCGTGACCGCGGCGTCGAGCGCGGCACCACCACCGCGCTGCGCTTCCGCAGCCCCGATGAGGGCAGCACCGGCTTCGACGACCTCATCCGTGGCCACGTCGTCGTGGAGAACAAGACCCTCGAGGACTTCGTGCTGCTGCGCTCCAGCGGCACGCCCACGTTCCTGCTGGCCAACATCGTCGACGACGCCGACATGGCGATCACCCACGTGGTGCGCGGCGAGGAGCACGTGAACGGCACGCCGAAGTACCTGTGCCTCGGCGACGCACTCGGGCTCGACTACCGCCCGGTGTTCGCCCACCTGCCGGTGCTGGTGAACGAGAAGCGCCAGAAGCTCTCCAAGCGCC
This sequence comes from Acidimicrobiales bacterium, assembly GCA_036570385.1. GTDB lineage: Bacteria > Actinomycetota > Acidimicrobiia > Acidimicrobiales > VFJN01 > VFJN01. Next base: position 6,387 of record DATCYI010000170.1, read on the forward strand.
GCGACTCCGTGTCGGTGCAGGAGTTCAAGGACCAGGGCTACCTGCCGGAGGCGATGGTCAACTACCTCGCGCTGCTCGGCTGGGGGCCGAAGGACGGCGTGGAGGTCCGCCCGCTCGCGGAGATCGTGGAGCTGTTCCGCCTGGAGGACGTCACCTCGTCGCCGGCGTTCTTCGACGTGAAGAAGCTCCAGGCGTTCAACTCGGACCACGTGCGGGCCCTGCCCGTCGACGAGTTCGTCGACCGGGCCCGACCGTTCCTCTCTCGCGGCGACATCGCGGAGCAGGCCATGGCACCGCTCGCCGAGCTCGTGCAGGAGCGGGTCCGGCTGCTCACCGAGGTCGAGCCGATGATCGCGTTCCTGATCGACGACCCCGTCGTGATCGACGACGACTCGTGGACCAAGGCCATGGTCAAGGGCAAGGCTGCGCCCGAGATGCTCGACGCCGCCATCGCCGCGCTCGACGAGCTGACCGCCTGGGAGGCGGCCGGCATCCGCCTGGCCGTCGAAGCCGCAGCGGTCGCCGTCGGCCTCGTGAACGCCGAGGGTCAGCCCCAGCTCAGCAAGGCCCAGGGGCCCGTGCGGGTGGCCACCACCGGCCGCACCGTCGGCCCGCCGCTGTTCGAGTCGCTCGAGGCGCTCGGACGGGACCGCACGCTCGCCCGCCTCCGGGAGGCGCGGGCGCGCCTCTGACGTGGCTGACAAGGAGCTGCCCCGCACCCGGCGCCGCCGGTGGCCTCGCCGCGCGGCGCGGGCCGTGGTGGTGCTCGCTGCGCTCGCCGTCGTCTACGTCGGCGTCACCTTCGTGCAGGTGTACCGGGCCAAGGACCACGACGGTGCCCGCGCCGCCGACGCCATCATCGTCCTCGGCGCGGCGCAGTACGACGGGCGCCCCTCCCGGGTGCTCCAGGACCGCCTCGACCACGCGCTCGAGCTCTACGAGGAGGGCCTCGCGGACAAGATCGTTCTCACCGGAGGTCGCCAGGCGGGTGATCGCTTCACCGAGGCGACCGCCGGCTACAACTACCTGCGCGGCAAGGGCCTCACCGACGACGCGCTCCTGCGCGAGGTCCACGGCAGCAACACCTACGAGTCGCTCGCAGCGTCGGCCCGGTTCCTGCGCGAGCGAGGCCTCACGTCGGTCGTGCTGGTGACCGACGGCTACCACGCCTTCCGGGTGGGCGCGATCGCCAACGACCTCGGCCTCGACGCCGCTGTGTCCCCCAGCGGCACCCGCCTGAGCGGCTCCTCCGAGCTGCGCCACGTCCTTCGCGAGACCGCGGCGGTGTCGGTCGGCCGCATCATCGGCTGGAACCGCCTGTTCCGCCTGGACGCCGCCGTCAACGACTGACCCGGCTCCGGCGCCTGACATGAGGTTGGGGGCATGGGTGCCTGCCGTGGCGGCCTTGGTGCCCCCAACCTGTTCGGTGGCGGGGGTTGGGGGCATGGGTGCCTGTTGTGGCGGCCTTGGTGCCCCCAACCTCGGGGTCAGGCTGAGCCGGCTCGGTCGGTGTGCGATCGGCGGAGGTCGTTGGGTATGGTTGCGGCCCGCCCATTCGGGGGTGGTGTAATCGGTAACACAGCTGGTTCTGGTCCAGTCGTTGGGGGTTCGAGTCCTCCCCCCCGAGCAGCTGCAGCGCGGAGGCCCAGGCTCTCCTGGGCCTCCGTTCCAGCAGCGATCAACGTGCCTCGGCACGAGGTGAGCGGCTAACGTTCACCACTCGCAAAGCACTGCCAGCCCCCATCGTCTAGTGGCCTAGGACACCACCCTCTCAAGGTGGCGGCACGGGTTCGAATCCCGTTGGGGGTGCAACGCGAGAGACCCTTGACCCGCCCAGCGGCGAGTCAGGGGTCTCTTCGCGTCAGTCCGGCAATGGCGCAACCCTCATCACCGAGCGCGAATAGGTTGCGGAGATGATCGTCTTCGTCCACGGGGTTCCCGAGACCGCTGCCATCTGGAAGGCGGTCCAAGACCACGTCGAGGGCGACTCGGTCGCCCTAGCGCTTCCGGGGTTCGGCACCGCCCGGCCGGCGGGCTTCGGCGCCACGAAGGATGACTACGTCCAGTGGCTGGTGAGCGAGCTCGACGCCATCGGGGAGCCGGTCCACCTGGTCGGTCACGACTGGGGTGCCGGCCTCACCTACCGGGTGGCGACCGCGTTCGGC
>DATCYI010000171.1:0-8125 GCA_036570385.1 Acidimicrobiales bacterium
CGAGGCCAGGAGCCGCCGAGCGGCGACGCCGACGTGGTTGGACGGGACGACGACGGTGACCGGCGCCAGGGGCTCGCCGCCCTTCGCTGCCGCGACCGCATCCCGCAGCGCCAGCGCCGCGCTGCGCCCGTACCCAGTCCACTCGACGCTCACGGCCATCCACGAGAGGGTAGGCAGCCCGTGTGACATCGCCGGGCCTGCTCCCGCCCGGCGCCCGTCAGGTCAGGGCTGGAGCGCCTCGCGCGTGTGGGCGTCGGCGGGGAAGAACGCCTCGATCGACAGCTCGGCCACCGTGATGTCGAGGGCCGTGCCGAAGGTGGCCAGGGTGCTGAAGAACGAGAGCTCGTCGCCGTCGACGGTCGTGAAGTCCATCGGCAGGAAGAGCATCCGCGCCGGATCGTGGTCGACCGCCGTCGGGTGGGTCAGGTCGGGGTAGCCCCGCACCTCTTCGAGCAGGGCCACGAGCGCCGGGTCGCCGGTGAGCGACACCTCGCGCTGCAGGCGGGTGAGCAGGTGGAGGCTGTAGGGCCCCATGTTCCGCACCCGAGGCGCCAGGCCCTCCGGGTGCAGGCCGAGCCGGTAGACGTTGACGGGCGGCTCGAGCAGGTGCGGCGCCACGCCCGCCGTGAACAGGCCGAGCGCCGCGCCGTTGCCGGTGACGAGGTCGCCCCGCCGGTCGAGGATCACCGCCGGGTAGGGCTCGTGGCCGCTGAGGATGAGGTCGAGGGCTTCGCGCACAGGGTCCATCTCCGCGTCGTCGAGCGAGCGCTCCTGGTAGATGGGCGCGTAGCCCGCGGCGAGCAGCAGCCCGTTGCGCTCCCGCAGCGGCACGTCGAGGTGCTCGGCCAGGTGCAGCACCAGCTCGCGGCTCGGCTTGGCTCGACCGGTCTCGACGAAGCTCAGGTGCCGGGCCGACACCGCGGCCTCGCTCGACAGGTCGAGCTGGCTGAGCCGGCGGCGCTGCCGCCAGCCACGGAGGAGGTCACCGACGCCGCCGGCGGTGGGGGCCATCACGCTCATGGCCCGACGGTACCGACAGCGCCGCCGCCCGTCGCCTACCTCCCAGGTAAGCGCTTCGCCTGGCGCCGTGAGGTCAGGTTGGCTCGATGAACTCCAGATCGAGCTCGATCTTGACCTTGTCGCCGAGGATGGTGCTGGCCGCACCCCACCCGAGGCCGAAGTCCTTGCGGCTCAGCTCGCAGGTGGCCTCGAAGCCCGCGTGGCGGCTGCCGTCGATGAACTCGCCGACGCCACCGAGCTCCACGTCGAGGGTTATCGGTCGGGTGACGTCGCCGATGGTCAGCTCGCCGTCGACCACCCAATCCGAGCCGGCGCCTCGCACCTCCACCGACCGGAAGGTCATGGTCGGGCGGGTGGCGACGTCGATCATGTCGGGGGCGCGGACGTGGGCGTCGCGGTCGGCGTTGCCGGTGTCGATCGATGCCAGGGCGATGGTGGCCTGCACCGACGACTCGGCGAGGGTCTCGCCGATCACGAGGTCGGCCTGCACGTCGGCGAAGCGGCCGCGGACCTTCGACACGCCGAGGTGACGGATGGTGAAGCCCACGTTGGAGTGGGCGGCGTCGAAGGCCCAGCGGCCGGCGACGAGGGGGAGGGACGGGGGAGCGGTGGTCTCTGTCATGTGAGCAACCTGCGCCCGCGGCCGGCGCCTGGGGAGGCCGAGCCAAGACTGGCCCTGCTGGGGCCACGCAACGGGCGCCGCACCACGGCACACTTGCCACGTGGACGAACACGAGCTGGGCCACTTCATACGGAGCCGTCGTGAGGCGCTGAGCCCGAGCGCCGTCGGGCTCCCGTTGGGGACCCGCCGGCGCACGCCTGGGCTGCGCCGAGCTGAGCTGGCCACCATCGCCGGGATCAGCGTCGACTACCTGATCCGGCTCGAGCAGGGGAAGGACCGACGCCCCTCGGCCCAAGTGTTAGCGGCGCTCGGCGACGCGCTGCGCCTGGACGAGCCCGACCTGAACCACCTGCGCACCCTCGCCACCATCGCCCACACGGGTGAGCTCTGCCCGACCTCGATCGGCGCGGTCACCACCGTCCGCCCCAACGTCCAGGCGATCCTCGACCGCCTCGGCTCGGCCCCCGCGCTGGTCGTCAACCGGCTCTCCGACGTCATCGCGTGGACGAGCGGATACGACGACCTGGCCCGTCCCTTGGGCGTGCTCGACGTCGAGAAGCCGAACCTGGTCACCTACTTGTTCGTCGACCCGCGGGCCCGCAGCGCGTTCCCCGACTGGCGGCCGGTCGCCGAGGAGCATCTCGGAAGCCTGCGCGGGTGCTGCCGCACCGATGACCCGGCCGCGATCGACCTCGTCGCCCAGCTGACCGCGACCGCCGGATCCGAGTTCACCGACATCTGGGACGGACGCCCCGTGGCGCAGCGCCGCACCGGGCGGGTCCGTCTGGTCCATCCCGACGTCGACGAGCTCCGGCTCGACTACGAGACCCTGCAGCTGGCCGACGACGGCGACAACCTGCGCCTCATCGTCTACCTCCCGGCGGATGAGGCCACCAGCGCCGCGCTGGACCGCCTGGCCGGCCGCCGCCCCGGCGCGCTGCGCTCCGTCACCGCCTAGAGAGCCTCTACACCACGAGGTGTATGCTGGTGTCGTGAGCCGGACGAACATCGATCTCGACGACGAGCTGGTCGAGCGCGCCATGCGGCTCTACCGGCTCGAGTCGAAGCGAGCGGCTGTGCAGCTCGCCCTCGAGCGCCTCGTCGGCGAGCCGATGACGACCGAGGAGATCCTCGCCATGGAGGGCACGGGCTATCCGCTCGACAACGACGAGCTGGAGGGCCTGGATCCAACGGTCGACCTCGGCGACGTCGACCTCCGCGAGCCCAGGTGATCGTCGACACCTCGGCGTGGGTCGAGTACCTGCGGCGCACCGGGTCGCCGGCCCACCTGCACCTTCGCGGCGCGATCGAGACACACGCCGACATCAGGGTGCCCGAGCTCGTGGTCATGGAGCTGCTGGTGGGCGCGGTCGACGACCGCGCGGCGCGATCGCTGCGACGGCTCCTGCACAGCTTCGAGGTGGTACCGCTCGCGCCGATCGTCGACTCCGAGCGTGCTGCCGCGCTGCAGCGGCAGTGCCGGCGCGCCGGCCGGCCGATCCGCAGCATGATCGACTGCCTGGTCGGCGCGCTCGCCGTGCGCCTCGGCCAACCGGTGCTGCACACGGATCTCGACTTCGACGTGCTCGCCGCCCACACGGAGGTAGAGGTCGTCAGCCCGTAGCGCCGATCCTTGCTACCGCTCCGTGCTCGCCACGTAGACGGTGTTCGACGCGTCGCCGCCGGTGTGGAAGTTCGGGAACGTGACGACGTGGGCCTCGGCGGTGTGGAAGAGCTCGTCGAGGACAGCCATGAAGTCGTCGTCGGGCGGGTCGTCTGACCACAGAGCGAAGACGCCGCCAGGGTGCAGGCGCTCCACCACCCGGCTGAGCCCCTCAGCCGTGTAGAACGGCGCGTGGCTGGGGTGCAGCACGTGTCGGGGAGTGTGGTCGATGTCGACCAGCAGGGCGTGCACCCGCTCGGGAGCGGTCGGGCCGTAGCTCGCTTCGGTGGCGGTCATGACGAAGAAGTCGCCCTTCACGAGGTGGCACCGATCGTCCGACGTGAGGGCCTCGGCTTCGGGCAAGAGGTGCTGCTCATGCCACTCGATCACCTCGCCAAGGGCCTCGATCACGTGCAGCGACCGGACCCTCTCGTCCTCCAGGGCGGCACGAGCGGTGTAGCCGAGGCCCAACCCACCGACCACCACGTCGAGCTCGCCGCCGGCCACCTCGGCCAGCCCGAGCCGGGCCAGAGCGATCTCGGCCACCGTGAAGATGCTCGACATGAGGTGCTCGTCGCCGAGGATCACCTCGTAGATGTCGATCTTCAGCGTGGGCTCCAGCCGGCGTCGCACGCTGATGTCACCCATCGGCGTGGAGCGCCGGTCGATCTCCTCGAAGCGGGCGCTCACGGGTCGTGCCTCATCGCGGCACCGTACAGTCGTAGGGTCGCGGCATGGCTCAACCGACGCGCGCGGTCGAGGTCACCGCGGAGGTCTACGAATACCTCGTCGCCCACGGCACGCCGCCCGACGCCACATACGAGGCGATCCGGGCCGACACCGAGACGCTGGCCGCCACTGCCGCAGGCATGCAGATCGGCCCCGACCAGTACGCCTTCTTGCGGGTGCTCACAGAGATCGTCGGCGTGAACCTCGCCGTCGAGGTCGGCACGTTCACCGGCACGTCGGCGGCGGCCGTCGCGTCCGGGCTGCTGCCGGGCGGGCGGCTGATCTGCTGCGACATCAGCGAGGAGTGGACCAGCATCGCTCGGCGCCACTGGGAGGCTGCCGGTCTCGCCGACCGGATCGAGCTCCGCCTGGCGCCGGCTCTGGAGACGCTGGCTGCGTTGCCGGCCGAGGAGCAGATCGACCTCGCCTTCGTCGACGCCGACAAGGGCGGCTACCTCGACTACTACGAGGCGCTGGTGCCCCGCCTGCGCACCGGCGGCGTCCTCGTCGCCGACAACGTGCTGTGGTCGGGCAGGGTCGTCGACCCGTCGGTGGACGACGACGACACGGAGGCGATCCGGCAGTTCAACGCCCACGTCGCCGCCGACGAGCGGGTGAGCAAGGTGATGCTCGCGGTGGGTGACGGCATCACCATCTGCCGCAAGCGCTGACCGCAGTCGGTCTTTCCCGGTTGCGCCGTAGCGTGCGGGGCATGACGCTCGAACCGCGGCTTCGACCGATCCTCGCCATCTCCAACCGCGCCAGGGACGACAGCGCCACCATGCCGGCCCGGCGCTTCGCCGGCGCGCTGCAGGCGCGCCAGCTCGGACGCCTGGTGATGCCCAAGGGCCCCGACGTGCCGATCCGCGAGGTGATGGTGCCCGTGCACGGCGGCGCGATCCGGGTGCGGCTCTATGAGCCGGCCTCGCCGGGGCCGAAGCCGCTGCACGTGTTCCTGCACGGCGGCGGGTGGTGCGTGGGCGACATCGACTCCCGCGACCCGCGCTGCCGCACGGTGGCTGCGGGCGCCGGCTGCATCGTCGCTTCGGTCGACTACCGGATGGCTCCCGAGAACGCCTTCCCGGTTCCGCTGGAGGACTGCTACGCCGCGCTGGCGTGGCTCGCGCGCAGCGCCGACGAGCTCGGCATCGACGCGTCTCGCGTGTCGATCGGCGGTGAGTCGGCCGGGGCCAACCTGGCCACGTCGGTGGCGCTCCTGGCCCGCGACCGCGGTGGCCCGTCGCTGATGTTCCAGTGGCTCGACGTGCCGGCCGTCGACCTCACGATGACGCTGCCCTCGATCGATCGCCTAGGCACCGGCTACGGCCTCACCAAGACCGACATGGAGGCCTACATCGCGGCCTACCTGCGCGACCACGACCGCAAGGACCCCTACGCGTCGCCGCTCTACGCCGCCGAGCTGGGCGGCCTGCCGCCGGCACTGGTCGCCACGGCGGAGTACGACCCGCTCACCGACGAGGGCCACGCCTACGTGGCCCGGCTGCGCCAGGCCGACGTCGAGGTGGAGCACCACCACCTGCCGGGTCTGGTCCACGCGTCGTTCGCCTTCACCCGCCTCCTGCCGGTCGCCAAGGAGTACGAGCAGACGGCCGTCGCCGCGCTGCGCCGCGCCTACGGCAACTGACCGCGCCGCTCAGAGGTTGCGGCGCAGGAGCGAGTGGACGCGCTCCCAGTGCAGCTCCGACGCCTTGTGGTCGTACCGCGGTCCGCGCGGTGCGAAGCCGTGCTGGGCGTCGTCGTGCACGTCGAGGGTGTAGGTGATGCCCGCGTCCTCGAGGGCCTGGCGCATCACGTCGAGATCGCTCATGGGTGCCGTGGAGTCGTTCTCGCACCAGGCCATGTGCACCTCGGCGCGCACCCCGTCGAGGTCGCGGTGGGGTGAGTCGGGCGTGTCGCGCACGAGCCAGGCGCCGTGGATCGACGCCGCCGCGGTCACCCGCTCCGGCAGCGCCCGGGCCAGCGAGATGGTGAGCCCGCCGCTCATGCAGAGCCCGACAGCGCCGATCTTGCCGTCACGGGCCGCCGGGTCCTGGTCGGCGTGGGCCAGCAGGGCCTGCGCGTCGCTGACGATGTTGGTGGGCGTGATCGTGCCCATCAGCTCGGTGCGGGCGTGCATGTCCTCGTCGCTCATGCCGAACTCGCGCAGCGGACCGCCCCGGTAGAAGAGGTAGGGCAGCATCACGTAGTAGCCGGCCGTGGCCAGGCGCGACGCCATGTCCTTGAGCGCCGGCCGGATGCTCGGCGCATCCATCAGGTAGAGCACCACCGGGTGCGGGCCGTCGTGCTCGGGGTGGAAGACGAACGTCGTCATCTCGCCCTCGGGCGTCGTGATCTCGACCTGTCGCTCGATCATGCCGTCGAGTCTGCCAGCCGCCCAGGGGTGCGATGTGCGGTTCGCGTCAGGTGAAGCGGGCGGCGGCGAAGGCGATGGCGATGATCGTCAGGTTGATGGCCAGGACGCCCACGAACAGGATGCGCAGGAGCTCGTCGCTGCTGCTCTTGAAGTCGCCGCGCAGGTTGGCCTCGGTCACGGCCAGGCGGGAGTCGAGCTTGGAGATCTCGGCCCGCACCTCGGCCCCGACGTCGGTGACGTGGCTCGACGTGGCCAGCGCCTCGGGATCGGCCGGCAGAGCGTTCATGAGGACGTCGGCCGCAACATCACCAAGGGCGCGCCGCGCCTCCTCGTGGAGCTGCATACGTGCCTCGTCGATGCTCATGACGTCTCCTGGGATGGCCAACCCGCCTGATCGGCAGCGCCCCCAGGGACCTGAGCGAACTCCGTCAGCGAACCTGCGCGTCGTGGGCGAGAAGGGCGATCTGGGTGCGGTTGGACAGATCGAGCTTGGTGAGGATGTGCGACACGTGGGCCTTCACGGTGGCCACGCTCATGTGCAGCCCCTCCGCTATCTCGGCGTTGGTGAGGCCATCGCCGACGGCTCCGACGACCTCGCGCTCGCGCTCGCTCAGCTGGGCGAGCGACGATCGCGCCCGCTCCCGATCAGCGGCACCGCCGGCCACCAGCTCCATGACCCGACGGGTGACGCTCGGCGACATCACAGGCTCGCCAGCCGCCACCCGCTCGATGGCTCCGACGATCTCGCGTGGCGGGGTGTCCTTCAGCAGGAAGCCCGCGGCGCCGGCCCGCAGTGCGCCGAGCACCTCGGCGTCGGCGTCGAAGGTGGTGAGCACCAGCACCTGCGCTCCGCCACCGGCGCGCACCAGCCGCTCGGTGGCGGTGATCCCGTCCACCCGTGTCATGCGCAGGTCCATCAGCACGACGTCGGGCTGCCCGGTGGCGACCGCGGCCGGCACCTCGTCGCCATCCGCCGCCGTCCCGACCACCTCGATGGCCGGCGCACCGTCGAGCAGCAGCGACAGGGCGTCTCGCACCATGCGATCGTCGTCGACGACGAGGACCCGGACCGGCTCGCTCACGCCGGCCACGGTAGTGACGCCACCAGCCGGTGCTCGCTGCTGGTCTCCGTGACCTCGAGGCTGCCGCCGGCCAGGCTCACCCGCTCGGCGAGGCCCACGAGGCCGTAGCCGCTGCCCTGCACGCCGCTCGGTCCATCTCCCGCGCCCTGTTGGGCCAGGCCGTTGCTGACGGCGAGCTCGAGCCGGTCGCCCGGGCGACCTCGCAGCTCCACCCGCACCGGTTCGCCCGGCGCGTGCTTGGCCGCGTTGGTGAGCGCCTCCTGCGCCACCCGGTAGACGGTGCGCCCGAGCGCCGCAGGGACGTGGTCGGTGGCCTCGTCGTCCAGCGCGTCGCGCAGCACCACGCTCGCGCCGGCGCGCCGCCACTCCTCGACCAAGCCCGGCACGTCGCGGAGCGTCGGCTGCGGTCGCTCCAGCGCACCGGTGCTGTCCCCGTCCTGGCTCGGCTCGGGGTCGTCGCGCAGCACGCCGATGACGCTGCGGAGGTCGTCGAGCGACGCGTGCGCGCTCGAGCGGATCGCGTCCGCCGCTCTCGCCAGGTCCTCCGGAGGTGCCTGCGGGTTGTACTCGAGCGCGCCGGCCAGCGTGGAGAGCACGGCGAGGTGGTGGGCGAGGGAGTCGTGCATCTCGCGGGC
>DATCYI010000172.1:0-2644 GCA_036570385.1 Acidimicrobiales bacterium
CCCTCGAGCCGGCCTGCCCGCCCGGCCAGGTGCCGGCCAACCCGTTCCCCGACGCCGCCAACCGGGTGCACAGCGACTCGGTGGGCTGCATGGCCTGGTGGCGGATCGCCAACGGCAGCTCCGGCGGCAAGTACCGGCCCCTCGAGTCGGTGCGGCGCGACCAGATGGCGGCGTTCCTCGCCCGCTACCTCTTCGCCTCGCACGCGGCCATGCCCATCGACGTGCCCGACGCCTTCCCCGACGACGACGACTCCGTGCACGAGTCCCACATCAACGTGCTCGCAGCCATGGGCGTGATCGGCGGGCGCACCGACGGCACCTTCGCCCCCTCGGGCGAGGTGACCCGCGGCCAGATGGCCACCTTCCTGGCCCGCGCCATCCCGCACGCCACCCGCGCTCCCCTGGCCGCCAACGCCGACTACTTCGCCGACGACAGCGGCGACGTCCACGAGCCCAACATCAACCTCATCGCCCAGGCCGGCGTCGCCGGCGGTACCGCCGACGGCCGCTACCGCGCCGGCGCCCCCGTCCGCCGCGACCAGATGGCGTCCTTCCTGGCGAGAGCCGTAGTCCTGTCGGTCGCCGCCAGCACCGCCACCCCACCGTCCGGCTGAGCGCGTCGAATGTCTGACACCTCGACACCGAACCTGCTGTCGTCACTGGGATCTCGCTGGTAGCGTTCTCCCAATGGAAGCCACGGTTGACGAGGTTGGTCGGATCGTCCTGCCTAAGCCATTGCGCGACAGGTTGCGGCTGACTCCCGGCACGAAGGTCGATGTCAGCGAGTACGGAGATGGTCTGCACGTCACGCCGGTGAGCCGCACCGCCCGCCTGGAGGAGCGCGATGGTCGCCTCGTTGCCGTGGCTGACACGCGCGTCACCGATGACGACGTGCTCGCCTTGGTGGATGCCGGTCGGCGGTGACCGACCTGCTGCTCGACACCAGCGCAGCCATCCCGCTGGTGCTGACGTCGCATGACGCTCACAACTTGGTGGGCGATGCAATCGGCACCCGTTCGGTAGCGCTCGCCGGCCACGCGCTGCACGAGACCTATTCCGTGCTCACCCGACTACCGGGCGATGCGCGCCTCGACCCGAACGATGCGACTCGCCTGCTGCGCGAACGCTTCGAGCCAGCCGCGACCCTCGACGTTGCCGCCGCCCGCTCCGCGCCCGGCGTCCTCGCCGCCCACCAGATCGCGGGAGGCGCCACCTACGACGGACTCGTCGCACTCGCGGCCCTGTCCGCGGGGCTTCCGCTCGCAAGTCGAGATCGGCGCGCTTCGAGCACATACCGGAGGTTGGGCGTACCGGTGGAGATGCTCGGCTGAAGCGCTGTCAGTCGGCGTCTTGGGTGGTGGCGGCGATGAGGTGGTCGACAATGGACTCGGCGGGGCTGGGGCCCTGGAGCCAGCGGGGCTGACGGCGCCAGCGCTCGGGGTCGACGAGCATCGACTCGATGGCCACGCGGTCGTAGTGGGTGAGCACCACGTTCTCGCCGAGGCCGTCGGAGCGCTCGGTGCGGTGGCGCCACAGCAGCGTGGGCACGCCGAGCAGCGCGCACTCCTCCTGCACGGAGCCGCCGTCGGTGACGACCAGCGGTGCGGCGGCGAGCGCCATCGTGAACTCACGGTGCGGGATGAGCGAGACGATCTCCACGCCGGCGGCGGCGAGGTCGTCCATCCGCCCGGAGCGGCGCAGCACGTCGCCGGTGGGGCCGTGGACCACGAAGCGGACCTTGCGCTCGGTGGCGATGCGCAGCACCAGCGCCAGGAACCCCTCCACCGAGCTGCGCCGGTGCAGGTTCTCGACCCGGTGCATCGTGACGATCACCGGGCCTGAACCGGGCTCGGGAAGCTCGCCCAGCGAGGCCCGCAGCGCGTCGACAGAGGTGTTGCCTGGCACCTGCACGATGCGGCCCTTCACGCCCATGGCCTCGAGGTTGGCGACCGACTCCTCGTTCGGGGCGAACAGCAGGCCCGACGCCCGCATCACCGCCACCCGGATCAGCTCCTCGGGGAACGGGTGCAGGATGCTGCGCGACCGCAGACCCGCCTCGAGGTGCGCGACCTGCAGGCCGGCCCGGCGGGCGAGGAGGGTGGAGAGCAGCGTGGAGGGCGTGTCGCCGTGCACCACGCAGATCGTGGCGTCGGGGCCGAACACGTCGCGGCGCAGCAGCTTCGGGCGGATGGCCCGCTTGGCGATCAACGCCGACCAGCCGATGGCCTGGGGCACGGTGGTGACGTCACGGCCGCCGCCGAACTGCACGGCCGGCGCCCGCACGCCGAGCTCGACGCGGAGGTCTTCGAGCAGCGCGCTGTGCTGGCCCGAGTCGATCAGCCGGTAGGGCACGCCCCGGCGCTCGAGCTCACGCAGGACGGGCGCGGTCTTTATGTACTGGGCCTTGGTGCCCAGGAAGACCGCGAGCTGGGTCAGTCCGAACCACCCGTCGGCAGGACGGGGGCCTCCTTGGAGACGATCGTGGCGACGGTGGTGGTGGTGACCTCGGTGGTGCTGACGGTGCCGTCGTCGTCGCTGCCGCCATCGCCGTCGGTGCCGCCGTCGTCGCCGCCGGTGCCGGGGTCGGTGGGGCCGTCGGTGCCCGTGCCGGGCTCGGTGGGCTCGCCGCCGTCGGAGCCGGGAC
>DATCYI010000173.1:0-1631 GCA_036570385.1 Acidimicrobiales bacterium
CGGAACCGGCTGGGCGCCGAGCTCGATGGCTCGCAGGCGCAGGTCGGTGTGGACGTCGTAGTGGTCGCCCTGGAACCAGCGGCGCTCGATGCGCAGGAGCTCGGCCATCGCGTGGAGCTCGTCGTAGCTCTCGTCGCTCACGAGGTGCGCCCACCGGAGGCCTCGCCACGGCCACACGGCCGGGTCGACGAGGACCGTCACGAGATGCCCGCGAAGTTCACGGTGGCCCAGAGCTGGCCGCTGGAGTCGCGCCACGCCGCGATGCCGACGCTGTTGAACGCCGGGTTGTGGATGTTGGCGCGGTGGCCGGTGGAGCCCATCCAGAAGTCGATCATCTGCTGGGGGGTCTGCCAGTTGGCGATGTTCTCGCCCCAGGCCCGCACCCGACCCGGCGCGCAGGCCTTCGTCTGGTCCGGGTGCGCCGGGTTGTGGCGCATGTCGCCGAAGAACGCCATGTAGCGGGTCCACTCAGACGCCACGCCGTCGACGCAGGCGTTGCGCACGAGGGGCCCGAGCCCCGCCGCAGCGCGGGCCTGGTTGTGCTGGTTGAAGATCACGGTCTCGGCGGCGGTGTCTCGGGTGAGGCCATCGGCCGGACGGGTGGTCGTGGTGGTGGGCGGCCGGGTGGTGGTGGTCGTGGACGACGCCGCGGTGCCGGGCAGGTACCCGGCATCTCCGTGCATGGTCATCAGCCGGGCCAGGAACGAGCCCATCTGGCCGCGGGTCACGGGCGAGGCCGGCGCGTAGGACGTGTCGGTCCGGCCGTTGATCACGCCGTGGTGGTGGAGGGCGGCGATGCTCGCCGCGTGGGGGTTGCCGGCGATGTCGGTGAAGGTGTGGCTCGAGCCGGTGGCGAGGCTGCCCGAGAGCCAGCGCCACGTGCTGTTCATCCAGGCCGCCATCTCGTCGCGCCGGATCGGGTCGTCGGGTCGGAACTGCGACCCGCTGATGCGCAGCACACCGGCTGCGGCCATGGCGTTGATGTTGGCCTCGTGGGCCAGCTCGTCCTCGTCGTCGGTGTAGGCATCGCTCGTCGAGTCGGGCACCGGCTTCTCGGTGGCAGCCAGGAGCCGGCGCAGGAAGGTGGCCATCTGGGCGCGGGTGACGACACCACCTACGTCGAACGTCGTGGCCGTCTTGCCCGTGGTGATGCCGGCGGCCGCGATGCAGTAGATCCCGACCGCGTGGGTGGACGTCGCCGGCACGTCGCTGAACGCGGTGCCCTGCTCAGCGGCCCGCATGGGCAGGTCGGGCGGGCAGATGCGGTCGGTGTCGCGAGCGGCATCTGCGCGCAGGCCCAGGCCGGTCACCGCCAGCGCCACCGCGAGGGTGACGACCAGCGCCTGCCCCGCCCGCCGTCGGGTCGCACCTGTGCTCAAGCTGCCTGCGCTGCTCATGACCTGACTCCCAGCTCCGCCGTCGCCTCCGACCACGTTAGAGGTGCGAGGCGTCAGGCGTAGGCGGAGGCCTGGATCTCGTAGAGCTCGGCAGACTGGCTCAGCCGGTGGGCTCGGTGGGCTCCTCGGCGATGGCGCCCTCGGTGGGCTCGTTCTCCGGGCCCACGCCCTCGGCGGCGTCGGCGGGCACCAGCTGCTCGTCGGGCACGCCCTCGACCGGAGCAGCGGCCGGGG
>DATCYI010000174.1:0-11511 GCA_036570385.1 Acidimicrobiales bacterium
CGGGCCTCAGCGACGCCTCGGCGGCCCACCTCGCGGGTGTGCTCGTCGAGCCGCCAGCTGGGCGGGGTGTCGAGGAGGGTGAGCTGACGTGCCATGTACATGAGTAAACGCAAGGGGTGTGACAGTGCTTCCGTCGGGGGGCGTGACAGCCGTCGCACCAGCACGAAACCCCAGGTCAGCGCCAATGTGGCAGGGGCCCACGCGGTCGCCTCCTAGGTTGTTTTCCGTGGATGCCCCCGAATGGCTCGGACTCGAGCCCACGCACAACCCGACCCGTTGGATCCTGCCGGTCACGCCGGGCATATCGACGACGCAGCAGTTCCTCTTCGGCGGCTGCGGCCTCGGCGCCGCGATCGCCGCCATGGAGCGCACATCGGGGCGTCCCGTGATCTGGGCCACGGCGCAGTACCTGTCCTACGCCAACCCGCCCTCGATCATGGACATCGACGTCACGATCGCCGTGGAGGGTCGTCAGATCACGCAGGCGAGGGCCGTGGGCCACGTAGGCAACCGCGAGATCCTCACGGTGAACGCCGCGCTGGGCGAGCGCCCGATGGACACGGAGGGCCAGTGGGCGGAGCGTCCCGACGTGCCGTCTCCTGAGGACAGCGGGCCGCGCATGCCTCGCTACCCGGGCACGGAGTCGATCATGGATCGCATCGACACGAGGCTGGCCTCGGCGCTCGACCACGCAGACCTGCCCGGGCCCGGCATGCCGGGCGGCCGCTCGGCGCTGTGGGCCCGGATCCCAGACGTGCTCGACATGTCCGCCGCCACCCTCGCCATCCTGGGCGACTACGTGCCGTTCGGGATCGGCCAGGCGCTGGGGGAGCGCGCCGGCGGCAACAGCCTCGACAACACCTTGCGGGTCGGCCGCCTCGTGCCCACGGAGTGGGTGCTGCTCGACATACGGGTCCATGCCGTGCGCAACGGGTTCGGGCACGGCGACGTGCACCTCTGGGCCGACGACGGCACGCTGCTCGCCACCGCGAGCCAGTCCACGATCGTGCGCTTCTGGTCCGACGAGACGCCCCAGACGACGCCGCCCACCCGATCCTGAGCCACAGCCGGAGCTCGTGGGCAGCGCAGAACTAGAACACGTTCTAGTCTGCGGGCATGCGGTTCTGCTTCTCGGCGACCTTCTCAGCCCCTGACGAGCTCGTGGCCCTCGCCAGGGCGGGTGACGAGGCCGGGTGGGACACCCTCACCGTGTCCGACCACCTCATCAACCCAGTCGCCACCCGCCGCCCGTACCCGTACACCGCCGACGGGTCGCGTCGGTGGGGGATGGGCACGCCATGGCCCGATCCGTGGGTGACCATCGGGCACCTGTCGGCGGTCACCGAGCGCCTGCGCTTCCTGACGACCGTCTACATCCTCCCGGCTCGCATGCCGGCGCACGTGGCCAAGCAGGTCGGCACCGCGGCGGTGCTCTCGGGGAACCGCGTGTCGCTGGGAGTCGGTATGGGGTGGATGGAAGAGGAGTTCGAGGCCTCCGGCACCCCCTTCGGCAAGCGCGGGAAGCGAGCCGACGAGATGATCGAGCTGCTGCGCGCACTGTGGACGGGCGAGGTGGTGGAGCACCACGGCGACCACTTCGACCTCCCGCCCCTCGAGATGCTGCCCGCGCCGACGGAGCCGGTGCCGGTGGTGGTGGGCGGGGTGTCCGAGGCCGCGCTGCGCCGGGCCGCCCGCAACGACGGCTGGGTGAGCGACCTCCACACGATCGACGAGCTGGGTGAGATCTGCCGGAAGCTGCACGCCTACCGCGCGGAGATCGGACGTGACGACGCACCGTTCGCCATCTACGGCTCGGCCCGCGACGCCTGGGACCTCGACGGCTATCGACGCCTCGCCGACGTGGGCGTCACCCACCTGGTCACGATGCCGTGGTACTTCTACGCCGGCGCCGAGGCTGACGTGCAGGGGAAGGTCGACGGGATCAGGCGCTTCGCCGAGGACGTCATCGCCCGCTGGTGACGCCGCCCCCTAGGTGATCAGGATCCCTAGGCTGGGCGGGTGAGCGTCGTCCTGGAGGAGCCGCCCGAGGACCCCGAGGAGTGGTCTGAAGAGCAGTGGCGGGAGTGGCTCGCCCGTGCCCCGCAGGACCCCGACACCGGTCGCAGCCACCCGCTCACCCGCGCGCAGACGAGCGCCGGGGGCACCGTGCTCGGCGCCGCGATGCTCGGCTTGGAGCAGGCGGTCTTCGGGGAGCGTCCCAAGGCGGAGATCGTGGCCGAGGCCGATGCCGACGGGCTCGATCTCGGTGATCTCGACCTCGACCTCGAGGACCCAGCCGCGTCGAGGCTCACGCTCCCGCCGGAGGCCTAGGCAGCCCTGGCTAGCGGGCGCTGATGAGGAGCGACTGGGTAGCTGTGCCGATGGGGCCGTGCTCGTCCTCGAGCGTTCCGGTCGCGGCGCCGTGGCCGGTAGAGCGGGCGTGCATCTCGGCGTCGAGCAGCACCCACTCGCTGGTCGGCAGCCGGTGCAGCGCGACCGTCAGGTCCGGGTTGATGTAGGCGAAGCGGTCGAAGGCGACGGAGTTGCCGATCCCGTTCGGGAAGTCGGCGAGGGTCAGGACGCGGTCGAGCGGGTGGATCTCCTGTCCGGCCAGGAGCGGCAGCTTGAGGCGGCCCCACACGGTCGCCGGGCCCAGCTCCGTGAAGGGCGCCCCGGCCACGAGCCGGAACTCGTAGGCCTCGCCGAAGGATCGCCAGCCCATGGCCGAGCCGAGGGCGGACTCGAGGCGCCACGACGGGAGCGTGGTGGGCGCCGGCCGCTGGGGGCGCTCGGGCGTCGGCAGGGCGGCCTCGTCGATCCCGTTGGGTGACTGGGCCAGCCTCAGGCCGCGCGCCCACATGACCTCGGTTCCGTCAGGCGCGGTGATCACCGCGTCGAGCAGCTGCACCCGGCGGCCCGGACGTCGCATGGTCACGTCGACCTTGAGCGGGGCGAGCGGGACCGGCCGGATCAGCTCCACCGTGAGCCGGGAGAGGAACCACTGGGTGTCGCCGGGCTCGTGGTCGAGCAGCACCCGGCCCACCAGCGCGGTGGGCGGTCCGCCGTGCAGCGAGCCCGGGTCCCACGGGCCGACCGCAATGGGGCTCGGCATCCAGCGGTCGCCATCGGGGGAGAACACGGCTTCGTCGGGCTGCTCCGTCATCGGCGGGACCCTATCCATGGCAACGTGCGCTGCGGCGCGGGTGGATCCGCATCCTGGCGGGCAGGATGGCTCGGCGAGGAACCCGCTGCTTGGAGGCGACTTGGAAGCCCTGGTGTTGTCCGACACTCACCTGCGCCCTGACACGCTCGAGCGGCTGCCTCGCGAGGTGTGGGATCTGGCCGAGGTCGCCGACGTGATCCTTCACGCCGGCGATGTCGTGGACGTGGCGGTGCTGCACGCACTGGCCGACATCGCTCCGGTGCACGCGGTCCTGGGCAACAACGACCACGGCCTGCGGGGAGAGCTGCCCGAGGTCCTGGAGCTGGAGCTCGCCGGCGTGAAGGTGGCGATGGTCCACGACTCCGGAGCCCGAGCCGGCCGGGAGCGACGCATGGCGCGGAGGTTCCCGCAGGCTGACGTGGTGGTGTTCGGCCACAGCCACGATCCGGTGGTCATGCAGGTGCCGGACGGGCCGCTGCTCGTCAACCCCGGCTCGCCGACGCAGAAGAGGCGCCAGCCGGTGCCCACGGTCGCCTGGCTGGTCCTCGGCTCCGTGCCAGATGCCCGAATCATTCCGGTTCGCACCCCTGCTTGAGGGCCGTACGGCCCCTTCAGAGGGTCCGTCAACGTGTCGATGCAAGCGAGATGGAGTCCGTGGGTAGCGGCTCGCCAGCGCGGCGCGGGGCAGCAAGGTTGACATCCCCGCGCACCTCGGCGCGTCCCGAGCCCGCGGAGGTGGCGCCGACCCAGCCGCGGGTGGAGCCGCTGTCGGGTCGCTGGTCGCACGCGTTCTTGGCCTGCGGCGCCGTGGTCGTGCTCGCAACGAGCCTGAGCCAGGGGGCGCTGCGTGGGTGGCTGCTCGTCGGCTCGGCCGTGGCAGCACTGGGAGCCACCGCGGTCGTGGCCCAGCGCCGGCACGACCTGCTCGGCCCAGTGAGCATCCTGCGGGTGGCGCTCCTCCTGCTCGTCCCGGGCTACGTCATCTGGTACCCGCTGGGCCTCAACGCGGAGCTGGCCCTCGTGACCATCTCCATCACCGACGTGCTGTTCATCGGTGGCTACCTCCTCTACGTCGCGGCGCTGGCCAGGCTCATCCGCCGGCGCGGGGGCAGCGACCGAGTGGTCCAGGTCCTCGACAGCCTGATCATCAGCATCGGCCTGGCCGTGCTGGCTTGGGTGTTCGTGATCTCGCCGGTGGTGCGCGATCCCGGGTTCTCCGGCGCCGCCAAGGCCACCGCCGTCAGCTACCCGGCGATCGACGTGCTGCTCCTAGGCGCGGTCATCCGGCTCCTCGTCCAAGGTCGCCTGACGTCGGTGGGTGACCGGCTGCTCACGGGTTGGGTGTGCGTGCAGCTGACGGCCGACCTCGTGTACACGGTCACCTCGCTGCGCGACACGTTCTCCTTCGACGGCCCGTCGCCGGTGCTCTACACCGGGTCGTTCGTGCTGCTCGGTGGGGCGGTCCTGCACCCGTCGCTCGCCCTTGATCCGCCGGCCGCGCCCGAGCCGTCCTTGTCGGCGTGGCGCCGGCTGATGCTCGTCGGCGCAGCGTCGCTGATCGCGCCGATCGTCCTGATCGGGCTGGGCCTGACCGGCAAGGTCGAGGACGTCGCGACGGTGGCGCTGATGTCCGGGGTGCTCTTCGCGCTCGCTCTGGCCCGGATCGGAATCCTGATGGTCGACGTCGAGCAGCACCGTCGCATCGAGGACCAGCTGCAGGCGTCCGTGCGGGCCGAGCGCCAGCGCTTCACCGAGAACCGCGAGCTGCTGGTCTCGCTTCGCGAGCGCCAGGCGCTCTCCGATCGGCTCTTCCGGATCCAGCGGAAGATCTCGAGCCGCGCGCCGCTGCAGGACGTCCTCGACTCCATCACCGCCGGCGCGTCTGACCTCCTGCGCGACGAGGTCACGGGGCTGCGCCTGATCGACGCTGAGCGCCCGGACATCCTGCGACTCGTGTCGTCGGTCGGCGTTCCCGCCGGCACCGCCCCGGAGCTGAGCCAGCTGGTGGTCGGCGAAGGGGTCGGCGGGCGCGCCGTCTCCGAGGACCGGCTCTGCATCCAGGAGGACTACGCGGCCTGGGAGGGGGGCCTGGACCCCTTCCGGGCGCGGAGGCTGACCGCCGCCATGGGCGCTCCCGTCCACGTCGAGGGCCGCCCCATCGGAAGCCTCGTGGTCGGCACCTTCCGACCGTCACGCAAGTACTCCCCAGCCGAGCAGGACGCCCTCATCGCCCTGGCCGAGCACGTGAGCCTCGCGCTCAACGACGCCAGGACCGTGCAGGCCATGCACGAGGCGCTCGACCAGGCCCTGCACCAGGCCATGCACGACGCGCTGACCGGCCTGCCGAACCGAGCCTGCTTCTACGAGCGGACCGAGCAGGCGCTGCGCTCCGCCCGAAGGGATGACGCCAGCACAGCCGTGCTGCTCTTCGACCTCGACCGCTTCAAGGAGATCAACGACACCCTGGGGCACCGCTACGGCGACCTCGTCCTGCAGGACATCGGGCCACGCATCAGCGCCCAGCTGAGGCCCCAGGACACCCTGGCCCGCCTGGGCGGCGACGAGTTCTGCGTCCTGCTCCCTCACATGACGGCCTCGGCGGCCGGTCTGGTGGCGCGCCAGATCGTCGCCGCGCTCGAAGATCCCTTCGAGATCGACGGGATGCTCCTCGCGGTGGAGGCCAGCTGCGGGATCGTCGTCGCGCCCGAGCAGGGCGACACCGCCGACCTGCTGCTGCAGCGCGCCGACGTGGCGATGTACCTCTCGAAGCGCTCGCACGGCGACCCCGTCGTCTACAGCGACGAGGTCGACGTGAACACCCCCGACCGGCTGGCCCTCCTGGGCGAGCTGCGGGCCGCCATCGGTCGCGACGAGCTCTGCCTGCACGTCCAGCCCCAGCGCGACCTCGTGACCGCCGAGGTCGTGGGCATCGAGGCTCTCGTGCGCTGGAACCACCCGCGCCTGGGCTTCCTGCCGCCCGACCGGTTCATCCCCATCGCCGAGGACACAGGTCTGATCAGGCCGCTCACCGCGTGGGTGCTCAGCTCTGCGCTCGGTCACCTCAGGTCCTGGATCGACGACCCGGCAGTTCCGCTGTCGAACGACGCGGCCATCGCCGTGAACGTGTCGACGCGCAGCCTCCTGGACGACGACTTCGCCGACGAGGTCACAGCGGTGCTGCAACGGGCCGGCGTGCCGCCGGAGCGGCTCATCCTGGAGGTCACGGAGACAGCGATCATGGCCGACCCCGAGCGGGCCCACCGGCTCCTCACCGAGCTGGCGGGCACCGGTGTGCGGATCGCGATCGACGACTTCGGGACCGGCTACTCCTCGCTGGCCTCGCTGCGCTTCCTGCCGGTGCACCAGCTGAAGATCGACAAGTCGTTCGTGACCCGGATGCACGAAGCTCCCAACGACGCCACGATCGTCCGATCGATCATCGACCTGGGCCACACGCTCGGCCTCACCACGGTGGCCGAGGGCGTGGAGACGGAGGCGGCGATGGACCAGCTCCAGCGCCTCGGCTGCGACGTGGCCCAGGGGTACTTCGTGGCTCGCCCGATGCCGACCGCTTCCATGGCCGAGTGGGTCCGCCACCACCGCCTCGAGGCAGCTGGGTCGCCCTACGGCTGACAAGATCGGGGCATGGACGCTCGCTACGGCATGACCATCCCCTTCGACGGCGTTCCTCTCCACGCGCAGAGGGAGTGGATCGTCGAGCTGGAGGACCTCGGCTACACCGACGTCTGGTCGGCGGAGGCGAACGGGGCCGACGCGTTCACGCCGCTGGCCCTCGCGTCGGTGTGGGCGCCGTCGCTGCGCCTGGGCACCGCGATCGTGCCTGCGTTCACCCGTGGGCCGGCGTGCATGGCCCAGTCGGTGGCCTCGCTGGCCGACGCGGCGCCGGGCCGGTTCGCGTTCGGCATCGGCACGTCGTCCAACGTGATCGTGGAGGGCTGGAACGGCATCCCGTTCGAGTCCCCCTACCAGCGGACCCGCGACATGGTGCGCTTCCTGCGGGCCGCGCTGGCCGGCGAGAAGGTCACGATGCAGACCGACTCGTTCGACGTGCGGAGCTTCAAGCTCGGCGTCCGCCCCGAGCAGCCTGTGCCGATCCTCATCGCCGCCTTGCGCGAGGGGATGCTCAAGCTGGCGGGCCGCGAAGGCGACGGCGCCATCATCAACTGGCTCGGGGCGGACGACGTGGCCAAGGTCGCGCCCATCGTCCAGGGTGCCGGCGACGGCTCCGCCAAGGAGGTCGTCGCCCGCATCTTCGTGGCGCCGACCGACGACGCAGACACCGTCCGGGCCATGGGGCGCTATGCCATCGCCGCCTACCTCAACGTCCCGGTCTACGCCGCCTTCCACGAGTGGCTCGGTCGCGGCGATGCCCTGGGCGAGATGTGGCGGCTCTGGAAGGAGGGCGACCGCAAGGCCGCCCTCGCCGCGATCCCCGATCACGTCGTCGACGAGCTCATCGTCTGGGGCACCCCTGAGCAGTGCCGCGAGCACGTGCAGCGCTACGTCGACAACGGCGTCACCACCCCGGCGCTCGCTGTGATGCCCTTCGGCGTCGACCCACGCCAAGCGATCCGCGACCTCGCTCCGCGCTGAGCCCGCGACGGCGTCGCTGAGAGCTTCCGAAGAAACCTCCGCGGAAACTGTAAGGAACCGCGCTCCGCGCTGCTCTCCCCTGTGACGAGCGGGAACTACCCGCCACAACACAAGGAGAAGCAATGCGCGGTTCCCGCACCACCAGCAACCTGATCTTCGCCGGCGTCCTGGGCCTCGGCACCATCGTGGGCCTGGCCGGCCCGGTGCTTGCTGACACGCCGCCCGCGCCGCAGGGCGTCGACGACATCGCCGCCGCCCAGGTGCTGCCTGGTCCCGGCGACAAGGCGCCGCCGCAGGTCCCGCCCGTCGATCCCGGCGGCTTCGGCGGCCCCGACCAGATCGCCGACGATCCCGGTTGCACCGCCACCCACGGCTGCGACGATCCCACCGATCCCGGCGAGCCCTGCCGTGACGCCGCTGGTGCGGTCATCGACTGCGCCCCGCCGATCGACGGTGGCGACCCGGATCGTGGCGATGAGCCGTGCCGGGACGTGGCCGGTGCGGTCGTGGAGTGCACGCCGCCCACCGATGGCGGCGACCCCGGTCGCGGTGACGAGCCCACGCCGGGCGACGATCCGACCCCGACCGAGGTGCCCTCGGCCGGTGACCCCGTCGACTCGAGCGTCGAGGTGGCTGGGCAGGTCGAGACCCGCCAGGCGCTGCCTCGCACCGGTGCCGGGCTCGCCCTGCTGGCTGGTGTCGGTGCGGGCCTGACCGGGCTCGGAGCGGCATTGCGCAAGCTGTCTCGTCGGTAGGCCCCTTCGTAGAGGGGCGAGCAAGGGCCAGGGCCTTCGGGCCCTGGCCCTTGCCGCGTCCGGGCTCGTCCTGCCCCGTTCAGCTCGGCTTCGCGTCGCGTTCACCTCGCCACTAGGTTGACCGCCCGCGTGTCTGCTGCTGCCGCCTCGACCGATCCCGACCGCTCGATGCCAGTGGCCGCGCGGGCCGCGCTGGTGGTCGCGCTGCTCTACGCGTTCCTCGTGGGGATCTCGCTGCTCGAGTCGGGGATCGGCGAGCTGGGAAGCGGCGTTCAGGAGAGCCTGTTCTCGAGCGTCACGAACCCGATAGCGGGACTTTGCGTGGGCATCTTGGCGACGGTGCTCGTGCAGTCGTCGTCCGTGACCACCTCGACCGTGGTCGGCCTCGTGGGCACGGGCCTGCTCGGGGTGGGCGACGCGGTGCCGGTGATCATGGGCGCCAACATCGGCACGACCGTCACCAGCACCCTCGCCGCGCTCGGTCACGTGCGACGGCCTCAGGAGTTCCGAGGGGCATT
The DNA here is from genome assembly GCA_036570385.1 of Acidimicrobiales bacterium. Taxonomy (GTDB): domain Bacteria; phylum Actinomycetota; class Acidimicrobiia; order Acidimicrobiales; family VFJN01; genus VFJN01. The sequence continues at coordinate 9,051 of DATCYI010000174.1, forward strand.
CGCAGCGGCCACCGTCCACGACATGTTCAACCTCCTGGCGGTGATCGTCCTGCTCCCGCTGGAGCTGGCCACCGGGATCCTCGAGAGCAGCGCAAAGTGGCTCTCGGAGCGGCTTGTCGGCGCAGACGGCGCGACCTTCGAGAGCCCGATCAAGGCGGTGGTGGAGAGACCCTCCGAGGCGCTCATCGACGTGATCGACGGCCTGGCCTCGGGCACCGCGCTCGGGATCCTGCTCATCGTCGCTGCGATGGTGACGATCTTCATGGCGCTGGGGTTCATCACCCGGAACATGCGGATCATCGTCGCCACCCGCATAGAGCGGTCGGTCAGCATGCTCCTGGAGAAGGGCGGTGGCATGGCGGCCCTTGCGCTCGGGCTGGTGATCACCGTGGCGGTGCAGTCGTCGTCGATCACCACGTCTGTGCTCGTGCCCCTCGCCGCCGCCGGGGTGATCTCCGTCCGCAACGTCTACCCGGTGGCGCTGGGCGCCAACATCGGCACCACGGTGACAGCGCTGCTCGCCGCGATGGCGGCGTCGAGGCCCGAAGCGCTGACGATCGCGCTCGTCCACACCCTCTTCAACCTCGCCGGAACGCTGCTCTTCTACCCGGTCCCCTTCATGCGCGAGATCCCGATCCGCATGGCGGAGCGCGTGGCGCTCGTGGGAAGCGAGCGCCGAGCGCTGGTCGGGGTATACGTGGTGACGTCATTCATCATCATCCCAGCCTTCGGGCTCCTGCTCCTACGCTGAGGCGGTCATGGTCCTCTCCTTCTTCCGCGGTGGCGACGACGCCCTCGAGAACGTCGATCACGAGGTCACCAAGATGCTCGGCGACTGCCGCCACAGCCTCGACCTCGCCCTGTCCGCCCTCTACTCCGACGGTGACATCACCCAGATCGGCGAGGAGGTGCGGGCCACCGACCTCCGGATCAACGGGAGCGAGGAGTCGGTGCGGCGCGATCTGCTGGTGCACACCACGGTCCACGGCGGCACCGAGGTGGCCATGGTGCTCAACTCCCTTCTGGTGGTGAAGAAGCTGGAGCGCGTCGGCGACCAAGCCAAGAACGTCTTCGACCTGGCTGATGAAGGGGTCCGCTTCACGGGTGATCCCGACGGCGAGGAGCTCGCTGCGCTGGGGATCGAGGCTTCAGGCCGGTTGGGTGAGGCCGCCACCATCCTCGCCGCGGAGGACGAAGCCGGCGCGGAGGCGTTCATGACCGCCTGCGTCGAGCGCATGGACGACCTCGACAGGCGGGTCAACAAGCTCATCCACTCCGACGAGCCAGCCCGCCACGCCGTGCCACGGGCCATGTACTACAGGTACATCAAGCGCATCATCGCCAACACGGAGGGCGCGGTGAGCACGCTCGTGAGGCCCCTGAGCCGGGCCGAAGCGGACGTCGACGAGTAGCCGAGCAGCACGACGAGCAAGGGGCGGGAGCATGGCGGACATGTTGGAAGCAGCGGAGCGGCTCTGGCACGGGGGCGCGTCCACGGAGGTGGGACAGAGCCACCCCGTCACCCACGACCTCGGGCTGGCGGAGGTGGCCGATCGCACGGCCTTCAACGCGGCGTTCGGCAACATCGCCGCCTTCGACACCGACGAGGGCCTCCTGCTGATCGACACCGGCAACGAGATCTTCGCGGCGACGAACCACGAGCGCCTTCGCGCCTGGAACGCCGACCGGCTCGGCACGGTCGTCTACACCCACGGGCACATCGACCACGTCTTCGGCCTCGGTCCCTTCGAGGAGGAGGCCGCGGCGAAGGGCTGGGCGGCTCCGCACGTCGTGGCTCACGAGCTCGTGCCCGCCCGCTTCGAGCGCTACGTGCTCACCGCCGGGTACAACGGCGTGATCAACCAGCGGCAGTTCCAGTTCGCCAAGCCGTACTGGCCGGTGGACTACCGCCATCCCGACGAGGTGTACCGCGACCACCACACCCTCACCGTGGGCGGGGAGACGTGGGAGCTCCACCACGACAAGGGCGAGACCGACGACGCCACGTGGGTGTGGAACCCCGGCCGCAAGGTGCTCTGCACCGGCGACCTCTTCATCTGGGCCAGCCCCAACTGCGGCAACCCCCAGAAGGTGCAGCGCTACCCGCGCGAGTGGGCCATCGGTCTCCGCAAGATGGCGGCGCTCGGCGCCGAGGTGATGCTCCCCGGCCACGGCCTGCCGATCATCGGAGCCGACCGGATCCACGAAGCCCTGAGCGATGCCGCTGAGCTGCTGGAGTCGCTCGTCGAGCAGACGCTCGCCCTGATGAACTCAGGCGCCCGCCTCGATGAGATCGTGCACACGGTCGAAGCCCCGGCCCACCTGCTGGAGAAGCCGTACCTGAAGCCCGTCTACGACGAGCCCGAGTTCGTGGTGCGGAACCTCTGGCGCCTCTACGGCGGCTGGTACGACGGCAACCCGGCCCACCTGAAGCCCGCGGCGGACGCGGTGCTGGCCGCTG
>DATCYI010000175.1:0-12347 GCA_036570385.1 Acidimicrobiales bacterium
CGCCGCGATGGCGCTGGCGGCGGGGCGCCTCGACACCCGCCTCGAGGCCAGCGAGGACCCGGACCTCGCTCCAATCGCGTCGTCGTTCAACGAGATGGCCCGCACCCTGCAGGATCGCATCGAGCGTGATGCGCGCTTCGCCTCTGACGTCAGCCACGAGCTGCGCTCGCCCCTCATGACCCTCTCCGCGTCGGCCGAGGTCATGAACAACCAGCGCGACGACCTCACCGACCGGGCGCAGGCCGCGCTCGACCTGATGGTGCTCGACATCTCCCGCTTCCAGCAGCTCGTCGAGGACCTGCTGGAGATCTCGCGCTTCGACGCCGGAGTCGTGCGCCTGGAGCTCGAGGAGGTGCACCTCGCTGAGCTGGTGATGCAGGCGGTGAGCCACTCGAGCGAGTCCGACGTGCCGGTGGAGCTCGACGCCGAGCTGGCGGGGGTGGTCGTCCACGCCGACAAGCGCCGCATCGTGCGGGTGATCGCGAACCTGCTCGACAACGCGGCCAAGTACGCGGGAGGGGCGTCCGCGGTGATCCTGCGCCAGGTCGAGGACGGGATCCAGATCGCCGTCGAGGACCACGGCCCGGGGGTGACCGAAGACGACCGCGAGCTCATCTTCAACCGGTTCTCGAGAGGCGTGAGCGCCGGTCGTCGCGGAGGCAGCGAAGGCGTGGGCCTCGGCCTGGCGCTGGTCGCTGAGCACGTGAACCTCCATGGTGGTCGGGTGTGGGTGGAGGATCGCGAGGACGGGCAGGAAGGGGCGCGCTTCGTGGTGCAGCTGCCCGTGGAGGAGCACCGATGAGCCGACCGCGCCGAGCCGCGATGCCCACCCTGCTGCTGGCCCTGGCGGCCGTGCTCATGGCCGGCTGCGGCCTCTCCCATGACGACGAGGCCCAGCCGATCGCCGCCGACAAGCTCCCCGCCGACCTCCTCGCTCCGAGCCAGCCCGCCACCAGCACCACGCTCCCGCCGTCCGACACCAAGCCGGTGACGATCTACCTGCTGCGCGGCACCTCCGACGGAGCGGTGCTCGTGCCGGTGCAGCGCGAGGTGGCCGAGCCCGACCGGGCCGGCGCACGTATAGAGGCCCTCTTGCGGGTCGAGCCGACCGACGCGGAGAAGGCGCAGGGGCTCTCCAGCGCGATCCCCGACGACGTCGAGCTGCTCGTGGCCCTGCACGACGTCGACGAGCGGGAGCTGGTGATCGACCTGAGCCAGGAGTTCCTCGACGTGCAGGGGACCGAGCTCACCTACCGGTTCGCCCAGATCGTGTTCACCGCCGCCGAGCTCGACGGCGTCCGGTCGATCCGCTTCCGGGTGGACGGCCAGGCCATCCAGGCCCTCGACGACGCCGGCAACGAGCAGGCCGCCGTCGGCACCAGCGACTACTCAGCCCTGCGCCCTCGCTGAGGCAGCGGCGCTCAGCCGAAGAACACCCGGGCCACGTCGTAGAGCTCCGGATCGACGAGCTTGAGCTCGCCCACGGCGTCGGCCAGGGGCACCCGCACGATCGATCCGGCTCGCAGCGCCACCATCTTGCCGAAGTCGCCGTCGTGGACCGCGTCGATGGCCGCGACGCCGAAGCGGGTGGCGAGCACGCGGTCGAACGCCGTCGGGGTGCCGCCGCGCTGGATGTGCCCGAGCGTGGTGACCCGCGTCTCGAAGCCGGTCCGGGCCTCGATCTGCTCGGCCAGCCGGGTGCCGATGCCACCGAGGCGGACGTGGCCGAAGGCGTCGATCTCCCCGGATTGCAGCTCCATGCTGCCCTCGGTGGGCGTGGCACCCTCGGAGACCACGACGATCGAAGCGAGGCGCTTGCCGGTGGTGTGGCGCTGGCGGATGGCCTCGCACACCGCCTCGACGTCGAAGGGGTGCTCGGGGATGAGGGTCATGGTGGCGCCGCCGGCGATCCCGGCCCACGCCGCGATGTGGCCGGCGTGGCGACCCATGACCTCCACGACCATCACCCGGTCGTGGCTCTCGGCGGTGGTGTGCAGGCGATCGATGGCGTCGACGCAGACCTGCACGGCCGTGTCGAAGCCGAAGGTCAGCTCGGTGGCCGAGAGGTCGTTGTCGATCGTCTTCGGGACGCCGACGAGCGGCAGGCCCTCGGACGCGAGCTTGTTGGCGACGCCCAGCGTGTCCTCGCCGCCGATGGCGATCAGGGCATCGATGCCGAGGTCCTTCAAGGTCTCTCGCACCTGGTCCGGGCCGCCGTCGACCTTGTAGGGGTTGGTGCGCGACGAGCCGATGATCGTGCCGCCGCGGGGAAGGGTGCCGCGCAGGGCCTCGACGCCGAGCGGCATCGTCCGGCGCTCCAGCACGCCCTTCCATCCGTCGAGGAAGCCGACCAGCTCGTCGCCGTGGGCCAGCTCGCCCTTGCGGGCGACCGCCCGCATCACCGCGTTCAAGCCGGGGCAGTCGCCGCCACCGGTGAGCATCGCTACTCGCATCGAACCTCCATGGCCGGATCCGCTCGCAGGGCCGAGGGTACCCGCGGCACCGCCCGGCCCTGACCGACCGGGCCCACCGCGGCGGATAGCGTCGGCGCCCGATGACCGTCGTGATCGCCATCGACGCCGGCACGACAGGCGTGCGGGCGGTAGCCGTCGACGAGCACGGGCGTGCCGTTGGGTACTCCTACCGGGAGCTCACCCAGCACTACCCGCGCCCCGGCTGGGTCGAGCACGACGCGGCCGAGATCTGGGCGGCGGTGCAGGCGACCCTCGCGGAGCTGGCCGGGTCCCTCCACCAGACGATCGCCGCGGTGGGCATCACCGACCAGCGCGAGACGGTGGTGGCCTGGGACCGGCGCACCGGCGAGCCCTGCCACCGGGCCATCGTGTGGCAGGACCGCCGGACCGCGGCGCGCTGCGACGAGCTCCGCGACGGTGGGCACGAGCCGCGGGTTCGCGAGCTGACGGGGCTCGTGCTCGATCCGTACTTCTCCGCCACGAAGATGGAGTGGATCCTGGGCGAGGGAGGCGTGGAGCGCGGAGCAGACCTGGCGCTCGGCACCGTCGACGCCTGGGTGCTCTGGAACCTGACCGGTGGCGCCGATGGTGGGGTCTTCGCCACGGAGGCCTCCAACGCCAGCCGCACGATGCTCTTCGACATCCGATCGCTGGCTTGGTCGGAGGAGCTGATCGACCTCTTCGGTGTGCCCGCCTCCGCCCTGGCCGAGGTGCGCCCGTCGAGCGGGCGGTTCGGCGAGACCGTGGAGGGCTGTGGTCTGCCCGCTGGGATCCCGGTCTCGGGGATGGCCGGCGATCAGCAAGCCGCGCTCTTCGGCCAGGCCTGCCTCGAGCCCGGGATGACCAAGAACACCTACGGCACCGGCAGCTTCGTGCTCATGAACGTGGGCGACACCTGCCCGGCTCCCGTCGACGGCCTCCTCACCACCGTCGCCTGGACGCTCGCCGACGGGGCACGTGCCTACGCGCTGGAGGGCGCGGTGTTCGTCACCGGCGCGGCCGTGCAGTGGCTTCGCGACGGGCTCGGGATCATCGCCTCGGCTGAAGAGGTGGAGGCCCTGGCCGCCACGGTTCCCAGCACCGACGGCTGCTTCCTGGTCCCTGCGTTCACCGGCTTGGGCAGCCCGTGGTGGGACCCATACGCCCGCGGTGCCGTGGTGGGCATCACCCGCGGCACGGGCCGCGGCCACCTCGCCCGTGCGGTGCTGGAGTCGATGTCCCTGCAGACCCGCGACGTGGTGGAGGCCATGAGCGTCGCCTCCGGCCACCCGATCCGTGCGCTCAAGGCGGACGGGGGCGCCGCTGCCAACGACCTGCTCCTACAGATCCAGGCCGACCACCTCCAGGTGCCGGTGTCGCGACCGGTGGTCGCCGAGACCACCGCCTTGGGAGCGGCCTACCTCGCCGGCCTGGCGGAGGGCGTGTGGGGATCGACGGACGACATCACCAGCAACTGGCAGCTCGACGCCACCTTCGACCCGGCCATTGACCCGGCTGACGCCGACGCCCTGCACGAGCGCTGGTGCGCCGCCGTGGCCCGCGCTCGCGGTTGGGCCCAGAGCTGACGTACAGCTAGCGGCTGGCCGAAGGGTGCGCCCGGCGGACGGCCATGCGCTTGAGCTCGCCGAGGCGGGTGTCGACGATGCGCGCGAGGGCTGCCACGTGACGTCGCTCGCGAGCCCGGAAGGCGCTGCCGTCACGGCCCACGACGAGCGCCATGCCCGCGGCCGGCAGGGGCGCCCACACGACGTCGTCGGGGCCGCTCTCGCCCGCGCAGACCCTCGCTGACGTCTGGCTGCCGGCGACGAAGGCGGTGAGCCACATGGGACTGGGCGGGCTGCCCTCCTCGGCGAGGATCGTGGCGTCCTCGAGCAGGACGACCGCGGTCCAGGCGGCGCCCACGACGCGGCTGGCGTGCACCACCACCGACTCGACGAGCTCGTCCCGATCGGAGGCGCCGACCAGGATGGCCGCTGTCTCCAGCGCGTCGAGCCGCGGGTCGTGCAGGGCGTCGGCCACCGGACGGATCTCCTCGACGTCGACGCCGTCGACCTGGGAGATCTCCGACGCCAGCAGGCCCTGGAGGCTGGCGTCGGGCAGGTCGACCACGAGCTCGTCGATGGCCCGGCCGCCGCCGCGCTCCAGGATGTCCATGCCCACGATCTCGCCACGCACCGCTCCTATGCGGCTGGCCACCTGACCCAGCGCGCCCGGCCGGTCGGGAAGCCACACCCGTACGACGAAGGTCTCCATGGCCGCCAAGGTACGGAGGCGTTGTGAACACCGTGTTTCTCCCCGTCGACGGTGAGGAGAACGGCGTCGGGCCGCCCGGAGACGACGGTTCTTGACCGCCCAGTCAAGAACTCCGTACGGTGCGGCCGTGACAAGGAGATTGACCCAGCGGGGCCAGGACCGGCGCGACCAGCTGATGGCTTTCGCCACGAGCCGGTTCGCGGAGCAGGGCTACCACCCCACGTCGGTGTCCGAGATCGTCGCCGGCCTCGGAGTGGGCAAGGGCGTCTTCTACTGGTACTTCGACTCGAAGGAGCAGCTGTTCCTCGAGATCCTGCGCGAGGCGCAGACCGACCTGCGCCGCAAGCAGCAGCAGGCCATCGTCGACGAGACCGATCCGATCCGCCGCATCGAGCTGGGCATCAGGGCTTCTATGGCCTGGTCGGAGGTGCACCGCGACCACAACAAGCTCATCCAGTTCGCAGCCACCGAGGCCGCCTTCGGCGAAGCGCTGCGCCGGGGCCAGGACATCGCGGTCGCCGATGTGGTGAAGCACGTGAAGGAAGCCGTCGCCCTGGGCCTGATCCGCGACACCGATCCCGACGTGGTGGCCCACGCGATGGTGGGGGTGTCGGCCCACCTCACCCGCACCTTCCTCTACGAGCGCGGCGACCGCGCCGAGGACGTGGCCGACGCCGTCGTCAGCTTCTGCCTCCACGGCATCCTCGGGCAGGGCTAGAGCGCCCTCGGCCTGAGCTCAGCCGAGCTTGGTGAGGGCCTTCTTCAGGCTCCGCATGCCCTGGGAGATCCGCTGCTCGTTCTCGATCAGCGCGAACCTCACGTAGCCGTCGCCGTCGGGGCCGAAGCCCACGCCGGGTGAGGTGGCCACGTTGGCCTCCCGCACGAGCATCGACGCGAACTCGATCGAGCCCATCTCCCGGTACGGGTCCGGTATCGGCGCCCAGGCGAACATGGTGCCCTGAGGGCGCCGCATCTCCCAGCCCATGCGGTCGAGCCCGTCGCAGAGGGCGTCGCGCCGGCGCTGGTAGATGGCGCCGACCTCGCGGGGGAACTCGACGGCCTCGTTGAGGGTGACGGTCGACGCGATCTGGATGGGCTGGAAGGTGCCGTAGTCGAGGTAGCTCTTCAGCTTGGCCAGGGCCTGCACGACCTCGCGGTTGCCGGCGAGGAAGGCCACCCGCCAGCCCGCCATCGAGAACGACTTCGTCATCGAGTAGAGCTCGACCGCGCACTCCTTGGCCCCCTCGGCCTGGAGGATCGAGGGCGGGTCCCAGCCGTCGAAGCCGAGCTCGGCGTAGGCGTTGTCGTGGACGACGATGACCTCGTTCTCGCGAGCGAAGTCGACGAGCTCCTGGAAGAAGTCGAGGTCGACGCAGGCGGTGGTGGGGTTGTGGGGGAACGAGCACACGATCACGCGCGGCCTGGGCCACGAGTGCTCGAAGACGTGGCGGATCCGCTCGAGGAACTGCCCGTCGTCGTTCACGTCGCTGGTCATCGGGATCTCTCGCACCGCAGCACCGGCGAACAGCGGACCCCAGATGTGGATCGGGTACGACGGCGATGGGACGATGGCCACGTCGCCGGCCTCCAGCAGCACCCACATGAGGTGGCTGAAGCCCTCCTTGGCGCCGATCGTGGAGATCACCTCGGTGTCGGGATCGAGGTCGACGTCGAAGCGGCGCTTGTAGAGGCCTGCGACCGCCTCTCGCAGCTTGGGGATGCCCTTGCTGGCGGAGTAGCGGTGGTTGCGGGTGTTGTGCGCCGCCTCGCAGAGCTTGTCGACGGCGATCTCGGGCGAAGCCAGGTCAGGGTTGCCGAAACCAAGGTCGATGATGTCCTCGCCTGCTCGGCGTGCCTCGATCTTCAGCCCGTCGATGATGGTGAAGACGTACGGCGGCATGCCGTTGATGCGGCGGAACTCCATGGTTCGAGGGTACTCCCGGCACCTGCTCGTCCCGGAACTCGTTCCGAGCGGAAGGCGAGCGCGAGAATCGGCGGCGTGACCCCCCAGATCGACATCGTCATCGAGATCCCCCGAGGCAGCCGCAACAAGTACGAGTACGACCACGAGAAGCACGTGATGCGCCTGGATCGCCGGCTCTTCACCGCCACGGCCTATCCGGCCGACTACGGGTTCATCCCCGACACGCTCTCCGAGGACACCGACCCGCTCGACGCGCTGGTCCTGCTCGACGATCCGACCTTCCCCGGCTGCTGGGTCACGGCACGCCCGGTCGGCGTCTTCTGGATGACCGACGACGCGGGGCCCGACGCCAAGATCATCTGCGTGCCGGCTGACGACCCCCGCTACGACGGGGTGACGGACCTCGATGGCCTGCCCAAGCACCTCACTGCCGAGATCGGGCACTTCTTCGAGGTGTACAAGGCCCTCGAGGTCGGCAAGCACACGGACGTGCGGGGCTGGGAGGGAGCCGCTGCGGCCTGGGCCGAGATCGAGTCGTGCCAGAAGCGCTACGCCGACCTGCACGCGTCCTGATCTAGGGGCCGCTCCTAGGAGGCCGTCACGAGGAGCGCGGCCCCGATGGCCCCCGCTCGTTCGCCCAGCTGCGCTGGGACCATCTCCGGCAGGCGGCGCTCCGTGCCCGCCATCACCAGCGCGGCGAAGTGCCGGCGCACCCCGGGCAGGACGAGGTCAGCCGCGTCCACGAGCCCACCGCCGAGCACGATCGTGGACGGGTCGAGCACGTTCGTGAGGTTGGCCAGGCCGAGCCCGATCCACCAGGCGAACTCGTCGAGCACCGTCTTCGCCTCCGCGTCGCCGACGGCCGCGGCGCTGGTGACGTGCTCGCCCCGCACCATGTCGGGGTCTCCCCCGCTGGCGGCCGTGACCGCTTCGAGCCGGCCGGCCTCGGCCGCCTCTCGGGCTAGGCGAGCCAGCCCGGTGCCTGACGCGAAGCGCTCCCAGCAGCCGCGCTGTCCGCAGGGGCAGGGCGGCCCGTTCGGGTTGACGATCATGTGCCCGGGCTCCCCCGCGAAGCCGTTCATGCCGTGGAGCACCTGACCCCCGGTGACGACGCCCGCTCCGATCCCCGTGCCCAGGGTGACCACCAGCGCTTCCTCGACCCCTTGGGCAGCTCCGGCCCGCAGCTCGGCCAGCGCGTGGCAGTTGGCGTCGTTGTCGACGGGCACCGGTACGCCGGTGCGCTCCGTCATCGCCGCCGACAGCGGCAGGTCGGCGATGTGGCGCAGGTGCGGCCCGAGGTGGAGCATCCCCGAGCGGTCGACGAGGCCCGGCACCCCGACGCCCATCGCGGTGACCGGGCCGTGCTCGGAGCAGCGCGCTGCCAGGCGATCAGCCAGGCCGACGAGCGCGTCCACCAATCCGGCGCCGCCGTCGGGGGTCGGGACGCGCTCTTCGGCCAGCGGGGACGCCGGCGCGGCTGAGTCGACCGCCACGCCCAGCACCTTGGTGCCGCCGACGTCGAGTCCGATTGTGATCATCCGGAGATCCTGCCCGACCGGAGCCCGGCCCGGCGCAGACGGCAGCTAGTAGCGCAGCAGGGCACCGATCCGACCGAGCACGTCGAGATCGGCGTTCCCGATGCAGATCGTGACCGGGAGGTCCTGCGACAGGGCCTCCTCGATCGCGTCCTCGACCACGTCGTCGACCCGCTCCATCGGCTTGCCGGAGGTCGGGTCGACCGGGCCGACGCTGGCCAGGGCGCCGGTCTCTGAGCACCGCCAGCCCTCCTCGCTGTAGCCGCGGGACACGATGAGGCGCTCCACTCGACGCTCGTTGAGGGCGGCGAGGGTGCCGGCCAGGCCGGCGACGCCGCGGCGCCCCGTTGCCGCCGCCTCACGCAGGCGCTCGACCAGCGCGGCTTCTCTCGCCCGCTCGACCTCGGCTTCGAGGGCCTCGGCGGCAGCCAGCACCTCGCCGTGGCTGGCACCGACGCCGACGTGCAGGCGGCCGCTCAGGCGCTCCTTCAGGTACGGGTGGAGGTTGCCCTCGAGCTCGCTGGCGATCGCGTCGGGCGCACCGATCGACAGGTGAGCGAAGCCACGGGCCTGCCAGAGGTCGAAGGCGGCGCGGGCCGCGTTGCGCAGGTGCTGCGACGCGAGCTCGTCGACGTGCGCGTCGGGCGTGCCCCGCTCCCGCATGCCGCGGACGTCGTAGTCGCGCGGGAGCTCGTCGATCAGCTCGGAGCGCTCCACGAGCTCACCGAGCTCGAAGACGAAGAGCCTGGCGACCTGCCGGTCGGCGAGCAGGACGCCGATCGGCTCGTGCTCCTGCAGGACCGACTCGAGCTGTCCGACGGCCGGAGCGTGGTTGATGACGAGGTGGGAGCGCACGGGGACCGGCAGCTCGATGACCTTCCACAGGTCGGTCGCCGACGAGGCGAAGATGGCCAGGCCCCGCATGGACTTGCGGTCGAGGCCACCCCGCACGAAGGACTCGATGCGATCGATGTCCTCGTGCACGGATCTGTGCCCGTTGGCGCGTTGTCGGGCGGATCGGAGCATCGTCTCGAGCTCGTGCTCGACATCTTGCTGTCGAACCAGGCGCCGTCCGTCGACGTCGAGGTAGACGGACGTGATCGGTGCGTCTCCTCCCCTGATCCCTGCGAGCTCCCGGATAGCGGCTTCGCTTATGACGGCCACTGCACCTCCAGCTGTTGCTTCAGGATCACCCGAAGCGTAGGCGCGTCGACGGCTCTCTGCTGGTCGGCCTTCGCTCTGGCGCTGCGGCCCTGGTCAGGACAGGTGGATGCGCTCGACGCCGCTCTCGCGATCGTCGTCACCGGGCTCGCCGGAGCCGCCGCAGGCCGCGGCATCGGAGCGCAGCTTGGCCGCCGCAGCCGTGGCCAGCGCTCCCAGCGAGGCGACCATGCTCTGCACGGCCTTCGGGTCCTCGACCAGCTCCTCGGCCGCATCGAGCAGCGAGCGGGAGGCGGCGATCATCTCGCGGGCGGCCGCCTGCAGGTGCTCTACGCCCGCGCGGAGCGGCTCGTCGGCGTGGTCAGCGGGCATCGGCAGCAGCCTCCTCGAAGACGATCCTCAGCCGTCCCTGGCGCAGCGCCGCATCGGCGATCGGGCGAGCCCGCAGGGAGTCCGGCAAGGTGATGGCCCGTCGGTACGGGCCGACCCGGACGAGCACCTCGTCGCCGCGCCGGCCGAGCTCCACATCGTCGCGATCGGCGAAGGGCAGCTCGAGCGAGAGCGTGGTGCGCCCGGCCCGCTGGGTGATCCGCAGTGGCTGGCCCTCGTGCAGCGAACCGGCCGCGTCGAGCTCGCCGTACAGCTGCTCGCCGAAGCCACGCAGGGCGTCGAGCCCGATCAGCTCGTTCGGGGCCAGCTCCACCTTGAGCACCGGCAGGGGTGCGAAGCCGTCCTCGATCGTCTGCAGGTGCTCCAGGTGGAGCTCCTTCCAGCGCTCGAACCACGGGTCGGAGACGGCGTCGGGCAGCAGCCTGTTGGCCACCACGGCATCGACCCGGTAGCCGAAGAGCGAGAGATACGTGTAGGTGCGGCGGGCCTCGGCGATGACCATCCGCTCGGGGTTGACCACGAGCCGCACGCTCGTGCGCTCCGGGTCGATCAGGAGCTCCCGCACGCCATCGAGGCGGTCGTAGAAGCTTCGGGTCGCCGCGAAGACGTCGTCGCCGGCCACCGGCAGGGAGGTGACCCGCGACAGCAGCGGGGACACGACCTTGTTCACCCGGCGACCGACCGGGAAGAGCCGCTCCATGTAGCGGGCCAGGATGTCGGGCAGCGACAGCAGCCGGATCGTCTCTGCGGTCGGTGCGCAGTCGACCACGACGACGTCCCACTCCCCCGAGTCGGCGTACTGCTTGATGTCCGCCAGCGCGAACACCTCGTCGAGGCCCGGGATCACCGAGAGCTCCTCGGCTTCGAGCCCCTCGATCCCCGCCCACGCGAACACCTCGCGCAGCCAGCCCTGGATGTCGTGCCAGGACTCCTCCATCCGCTCCTGGGCGTCGAGCTGCTGGCCCCAGAGCGTCGTCGTGATCGGCGCCGCCAGCGGCCCGAGCTCGACATCGAAGGCGTCTGCGAGCGAGTGCGCGGGATCGGTGGACAGCACGACGGTGCGCAGCCCGGCGTCGGCGCAGCGCAGGGCGGTGGCCGCCGCGGTCGTGGTCTTGCCGACCCCTCCCTTGCCCGTGAAGAGCAGGACCCTCGTCACGCGTCGGGCTCGGTCACGACTCCACGTGGTCCCGCAGCTCGCGCAGCGCGGTGTGGATGATCTTGCTCTCGGCGCGGCGCTTGACGAACCCGGGGAGGGGCACGACCAGCTCGACGTCGAGGTGGTAGGTGACGAGGGTTCGGTCGCCGTCGCCGGTCACCGGGGTGAGCACGTAGGAACCGTCGAGGCGACGCATGATGTCGCCGCGCAGCAGCTCCCAGTCGAGCCGGGAGCCGTCGTCGGAGTGGTCGTATCGGAGGGTGTAGCTGGTGCTGCGCCCCATGGCCGCCGCCCTGAAGGTGACCTCCTCGCCACGACCGGACTCGTCGCGCGACTCGACGGTGACGCCCTTCAGGTCGCGGGCCCAGCTCGGGTAGGCGTCGAAGTCGAGGAGCGTCTCCAGGATTCGCTCAGGTGACGCTGCGATCTCCATCGTCTGCGTCGCCGAATCGGCCATCGGTGCGCGCCTCCCTCAGCTCGTGTGGTGCGGGCTGCATTCTGGCCCACACGAGCAGCCGCGGGCACAGCGGCGCCCGCCGGACCCGCTCAAGACCGCGACGCCGGCGAGCTGCGACGCACGACGGCGAAGTAGTAGCCGAGCACCACCAGGTAGCCGACGAGCACCGGCACCGTGATGACCGCGACGACCAGCCAGCGCAGCCAGGCCCGCCGGTCGTCGGCGCCTTCGGCGAAGTGGTCGACAGGGCGCTGCCAGCAGTCGAGCAGCGCCATGATGGCGGGGAACTCGAGCATCAGGATGAGCAGCGGGAGCGGCGGGGTCATCGGGGCTCCCTGGGGCCGAAGGTGCCGTAGCGACCGCCCCACATGCCCATCAGCCCGAGAGCGAACATGGGGGCGAGGATCCCGAACGCGACCTGCGTGAAGGGGTGGATGGCCGCCGCGGCGACCACGGCCACGACCTCCACCGCCAAGGCGACGCGGAACGGGCGGCGAACGTCGGGGGGCGCCGTGCCGTCGGCCAGGAAGAAGAGGCCGCCGAGGGTCACGGCATCGGTGCGGCTGCGGGACACGCCCAGGGCGTAGGCCCACAGGAGGGCTCCGGTGCCGACCGCGAAGAGGACGCACGACAGCGCTGCGTGCACCAGTCCGAACGTGTCAGGCAGGAGCGAGGCCGCGACGCTCGTGACCACCACGGCACCGGTGCCGGCGAAGGTCACGTTCACGATGCCGATGCCCGGTGCCCGCTCCTCGACCGCGTCAGCCACGTCGCTCAGCCTCCCACGCCGCGAGCGCAGCGCCGAGCTCACCGGCGAGCACGTCGTAGGAGAAGGACTCCACCGCGCGCGCCCGGCCCGTGGCTCCCATCTCCGACCGTCGCTCACTCGGAGCGTCGAGGAGGCGGGCCAGGGCCTCTGCGACCGCCGGCGCCTCACCGGGCCGGTCGACCACCAGCCCCGTGACGCCGTCGACCACCGCCTCGGCGGCGCCGCCGC